>VXRG01000074.1 GCA_009838625.1 Caldilineaceae bacterium SB0664_bin_27 | reverse complement strand
ACGCAATTTGACACCATTCTGACACCATATTTCGCCTTTTTTGGCGGATCCGCCGTTTTTCTCAACAGCGCGACAGTGAAAACGCTGAAGGATTTGTTCAGGTCTTGTCAGGTTATTTTGGGGGGACTTCCCCGTTCCATTGAACGGCTCAAGGGTCAATGATTTGAGGCTTTTGTCGTGTTTTGTCGTGTTATGTCGTGATATAAGGGGGGATGTACGATATTTTATATTTTTTTCATTCATGTGGGGCCGAACTGTTGCATGGGTCGGAACCACCAAAGTCTAGGCGGTCACCTTAAAAAGTCCGGGATGAACCCGTGAATTTCGATGTTTTGACATGTGTCAATTGTAATGCTATAGTGCCGCCCAATCACATCGCAGAACGGTTCGTCCCAGACTGATACGCCATTCCCAGACAGAACTCTTTGCCCCAATTGTGCGCCGGGTCCCTTTTTGCCTGAACGCCACTCGTACAGGTTGTTCGAGTCAGATTTCAATCCTACCTTTTTTCATAAACCAGTACTTTCAAGGAGGAGACGTTGATGTTGTCGACACGCAAGATTCCAAAACTCTGGATCGTCGTGATGGCGCTGATGGCGATGGTCCTTGCCGTCTCGGCCTGCGCCGCGCCGGCAGCGGCGCCGGCGGCCGATTCAGGAGAGATGGCCGCTGACAGCGATGACGAGATGATGGAGGAGATGCACTTCCGCGCGACGATACCGTTCTTCGCGCAGGACTGGTCGCCGTTGCGGGGCGGCGGCTGGAACATGCACTACCTGGCATTCTGGAACGCCGGGCCGATGTACATTGACGAGCATGGCGAACTGCATGCGTATGTCTTCAACGAATGGACCCCGAACGAGGACATGTCGCAGTGGACCTTCAAGATCGACCCGGACGCGGTCTATTCGGATGGCAGCTCCATCACTGCGGGGGACGTGGTGGCGACCTGGAATCTGATTGCGCATCCCGCTACCACGCACCAGCGCGTAACGTTGTTCATGACCGGTGTGGTTGGCTTTGAGGACGTGTTCAACGGCGAGGCGATGACGATGCCCGGTGTGGTCGCCCTGGACGACAGCACGGTGCAGGTGACGCTGGAAGGTCCGGACCCGCTGTTCCATAAGAAGCTGGCCACGAACCTGATTGGCCCGGTCAAGGCTTCTGTTGCAATCGGCGAGGACGGCTTCGAGATCGCCGAGTGGTGGCACCCGAAGAACAATCCCGTGACCAGCGGACCCTTCATGCCCGATGAGATGGACCTGAACAAGGGCGTGGTGACCTTCGTGAAGAATCCGAACTTCTGGGTGGCAGAACCGATGCTGGACAGATTCACGGTTACGTCGATTGAAGACAGGACAATCGTCACAACGATGCTGGCCAATGGGGAACTGGACCAGGGTTGGCCGCCCAATGACGCCGCATCACAGGCGCTGCTGGGAGCGGACTACTTTGAGTGCGGACAGGCCCCCGGCATCGGCGGCTTCTTCCTGAATCCCACGATAGAACCGACCAGTGACCTCAACTTCCGCAAGGCGCTGGTCCTGGCGGTAGACAGGGAGCAGATATTCAATCTGTCCAGCCCGGACGGCAGCGGCTGGGTACCGACGGGTGAGCCGCTGCGAGCATTGCCCGGAGCGGACCCCAACTTTGTACCGCATCCTTTCGATCCTGATGCCGCCAAGGAAGCCATGGCCGCGTCCGCATATGCCGACGTTGCCGACGTACCCAAGATGATCCTGGCCGGCGTGAGCAGCCCCGGGACCGAGGTACTGGCGCAGTACATGGCGGAGCAGTGGCGCCAGCTGTTCGGCATCACGGCGATCGAGATGAGCCCGCAGTTTGACAGCTGGGAAGGCCCCGGCGCGCCGGCGCTTTTCCGTGACGGCGCAGGTGTGCGCGTTCCCGATGCGGCACTGATGCTGCTCGGTTCGTTGCACTCCTCTTCCAACCTGGCGCGCAACATCATGGGCGGCTACGCTGATCCTGAGGTGGACGCGCTGATCGAAGAGGCTGTCACACTGGGAGCCGACGATCCGAACCGAATTGCGCTGTCACAGCAGGCGCAGCAACTCTTTCACGAACAGTATATGGTCATTCCGATCGGCACTGGCTGCGGCGGCTCGGTCAAGGGCGGCGCAATGCCTTGGGTACATGGCACGAGGCGCAACGCCGACGCCCAGTTCGTCGAGCCTTGGATGATCTACATCGAGGAAATGGAGTAAATTTCAGCGAAGGCTGAAATCGTAGTATTGCAAGGGCAAGGGCGTCAAGAAGCCTATGGCGCCTTTGCCCGCGTTTTCCGGTCAAGCCCGCTCCATTTCACTTGAGGGCAGTTTCGCCTCACACCGGCACCAGGAATCCCGTTTAGGTATCCCAGCTCCGGCATTGAAGGATTAGCAATGGGTCAATACGTCCTGCGCCGCATTCTCTATTGGATCCCGGCACTGCTGCTGCTTGCGCTGTCCGTGTATGCGTTGGCCTTCTTCGGCGCTGGGGATCCGATCAAGTTGATGTTCCTGCGGGAAGAGGGTGATGTAACCTATGACGCCCAGCGGTTGGACGCCATCCGCCGGGAAAAGGGCTTGGACCGCCCCTTCCTGGTGCAGTTCGGGGAGTACACATGGCATCTTGTGCAGGGCGACCTGGGCATGTCGGTAATCTCCGGGCGTTCCGTCAATGACATGGTCGGCGCGACCGCGCCCGTCTCGTTCCAGATTGGGATCGCAACCGTGATCCTGGTCGCGATCCTGGGCATTCCATTAGGCATATTAGCCGGGCTCAACCACAACAATTGGATAGACAACTCGATACTTGGCTCCGCGCTGTTTATCAGCGGCGTACCCAGCTATGTAGTGGGGCCGATGCTGATGGTCTTTCTGGTATTGGGGTTGGGCATCATGAAGACGACGCCTTATGGGTGGGAAGGCCTGTTCAGCAAGAAGGCGATCCTGCCCATGTTCGTCATGGTGTTTGGCTCGATCGCGATCATCATCCGCCAGACCCGGTCGGGTGTGCTCGAAGTATTGTCGGAGGACTATGTGCGCACGGCGCGGGCCAAGGGCGTGCCGGAGTTCATGGTGATCGTCCGTCATATGTTGAGACCGGTTCTGACGCCCGTTGTAACCGTTTTGGGGCAGATGTTGATCGGAATCGTAAACGGCGCAATCATCGTAGAGAAGATTTTCGGTATCCCGGGCTTGGGCCGTTTGACTATCGACTTCACTTACGGGGTAGACTATCCTGTCATCGTGGCGATCACGTTAATC
This sequence comes from Caldilineaceae bacterium SB0664_bin_27, assembly GCA_009838625.1. Classification (GTDB taxonomy): domain Bacteria; phylum Chloroflexota; class Anaerolineae; order Caldilineales; family Caldilineaceae; genus Bin5. Next base: position 39,548 of record VXRG01000074.1, on the reverse strand, counting down.
GGCGCTTTCCTGGTAATGGCGTTGAACTTGCTGGTGGACATCACCTATCCCTTGCTGGATCCGCGGGCGGCGCAGGCCATGACCGGCGTAGAGGATTAGCGTTCACAGGGCAACAGGGTGCAGTCAGGATTCTTAACCTGGACGAGTTCGCACTGATGCATTTTGGGGCAGTGCAGGCATAAAAGACGAGCAAGCGGTGAGGAATGACGACTCAGGAAATTACGGCAACCGGCGATATCGAAATAGCTGAGGCCAGCCGCACCAATCTGTGGCGGGATGCGGTGGCGCGATTGGCGGCGAATCGTCTGGCCGTCGTGGCCATTTTGCCAATTGTACTCCTGTTTTTCATCGCAGCTTTCGGCCCTTTCCTGACCCCTTATGATTTTCTGGCGCAGGATTTTACGGCACGGCTGGCTTCCCCGTCCAGTGAACACTGGCTGGGTACCGACGAGTTGGGACGCGATGTTTTCAGCCGCATCCTCTACGGGGCGCGAACGGCTGTCTCAGTGGGCCTTGTGTCGACTGCGATCAGCTTGATCGTCGGGTTGGTGATGGGGTCGCTGGCAGGTTACCTGGGGGGACGGGTAGACATGCTGGTCGTTTGGCTGACCGACATGACGCGTTCGATGCCGGCGCTGCTGCTGGCGATCGTGATCAACCTGACGCTCAAGGTACCGCTCGAAGCCTGGATGGAGCAGATGTACCTGGCGACGAAGAATGGATTCTTTCGTCAGACGATGTGGGTGGACCTGGTGCTGGTCTTCGGCGCGCTGGCGCTGATTCAGTGGCCCGGTTACGCCCGCCTGATCCGGGGCCAGATACTTTCAATCCGTAGCCGCAATTACGTGCTGGCCGCACGCGCCCTGGGCATGCCGACGGGGCGAATCCTCACTCGCTACGTAATTCCCAACGCAATGGGACCGCTGATCGTTGCGGTCAGCGCCGGGATGGGGGGCGCGATGGTGCTGGAATCGGCGTTCAGTTTTCTGGGCGTCGGTGTGCAGCTGCCTATCCCCAGTTGGGGGAAGATGATCAGCGACGGTCTGCGTATGTGGCAGACGCATCCTCACCTGCTGGTCGGTCCGGCGGTGATGATGGCGGTGATCACAGTCTCGTTTGCCTGGCTGGGCGACGGCCTGAACGATGCGCTCAATCCCCGCCAGTGGGGTGGATAACTTCACCGGTTGGAGGCCAGCACGGCCCCTGCCAGTTGTGTAACGGTCTCCGGCTACAGTAGATGGAAGCGACAACGGCTACTATGTCCGTCCTCCTTGACGTGCAAGAATTGCAGACCCGTTTCCAGGTGCGCAAAGGTTACGTGTACGCCGTCAACGGTGTCTCCTTCAAACTGGAAGAAGGGGAGACTCTAGCCGTGGTCGGCGAAAGCGGCTGCGGCAAGAGTGTCACGATGCTGAGCCTGGTACGACTGTTGCCGCCTGCGGCCAGCATCGAGAACGGGAAGGTACTTCTGCGAGGTGATGATCTGCTGCAGATCGACCAGCGCCAGCTGCGTGACGTGCGCGGAGGCCAGATCGGTATGATCTTCCAGGACCCGATGACCTCGCTCAATCCTTTTATCAACATCGGCACGCAGATGTCCGAACCGTTAATCTATCATCGGGGAATGAGCAAGAAGGAGGCACTGGCCCGCAGTGCTGAACTCCTGGAGATGGTAGGGATTCCCGACGGTGAGGCGCGGCTGCGCGAGTATCCCCACCAGTTCTCGGGCGGTATGCGCCAGCGGGTCATGATCGCCATGTCGATGTCGTGTGAGCCGGCGGTCCTGATCGCAGATGAGCCGACGACAGCGCTGGATGTCACAATTCAGGCGCAGATCGTCGAGCTGGTAAAGGAGTTGCGCGACCGGTCGGGCGTGGCGGTGATCTGGATTACGCACGACTTGAGCGTGGTGGCGGGCATCGCGGACAGGGTCATTGTCATGTATGCCGGCTACATCGTAGAGGAGGCGCCAGTTGACGCGCTGTTTGAAGATCCGCGCCATCCGTACACGGTCGGGCTGATGGGGGCGTTACCCAGTCTGGAGGGAGATACGGGCACTCGCCTGACGACGATCGGCGGATCGCCGCCCGACCTGGAGGACCTTCCAGATTTTTGCCCCTTTCACACGCGCTGCCCGTATTCCATTGACCGCTGCCGGACGGAAAACCCGATGTTGGAACCGGTCGCCGATGCCAGTGACAGAGGTCACCGCGCGGCCTGTTGGGTTGATATTCGTGAGGTGGAGGTCCAGTCAAATGGAGCCGGCGCCAGCAGTTAGGGGAATGCCATCTGCGGGCTGTTCAACACGTGACCGAAAGTCCATGCCATGAGCCAAACTGACAACGGCAACAGCGATGCTCTTGTTCGGGTGGAGAACCTGACCAAGCATTTCTCCGTGCGCATCGGCGCGTATGGCGAGACAAAGGCGACGGTGCATGCGCTGGACGAAGTCTCCTTCGACGTGCAGAGGGGTGAGACCCTGGGTCTGGTGGGCGAGTCCGGCTGCGGCAAGTCGACCGCCGGCCTGACGTTGCTGCAATTGCATCGACCCACTTCGGGGAAGGTATTCTTTGACGAGAGCGAAGTTACCGGGCTGTCGGACAAGGAGATGCGCCCGCTGCGCCGGCGGATGCAGATAATCTTCCAGGACCCCTATTCCACGCTCAGCCCGCGTATGACGATCGGGAACGCGATCGGCGAGCCTCTGTGGCTGCACGAGCTGGCAAGCGGACAGGAGGCGCAGGAGAGGATCGCCGAGCTGCTCGACGACGTCGGCCTGAACCCGGCATTTGCCTTTCGCTACCCACACGAGTTTTCCGGAGGTCAGCGACAGCGGGTGTGCATTGCCCGTGCGCTGGCGTGCGAACCGGATTTTATCGTCTGCGACGAGCCGATCTCGGCACTGGACGTATCGATTCAGGCCCAGATCATCAATTTATTGCAGGACTTGCAAGAGGAGTATCATCTCACCTACCTCTTCATCGCGCACGATCTGGCCGTGGTGCGCCACATCAGCGACAGGGTGGCGGTGATGTACCTGGGCCGCGTCGTGGAGATGGCGCCCAAAGAGAAACTGTTTGAGAACCCCTTACATCCATATACAAATGCGCTACTGCTGTCCGTTCCAGTACCCAACCCTCGCCAGGAGCGGCAGCGCGAACACACTGTCATTCAAGGCAACGTGCCGAGCGCGATCAGTCCACCCAGCGGTTGCCGCTTCCATCCCCGCTGTCCACTTGCCTTTGAGCCGTGCGATCACGAGGTGCCCGAGTGGCGGGAGGTAGAATCCGGCCACTGGGTCGCTTGCCACGCCGTGTGACAATTCGGAGGATGCCAGTACGCGCCTCACCCCAGTCAACCAGACCTCGCATTTTTGGCCTGCCCGCAACGGCGCACAGACTGGAAGACGACGACTGTTTGTTTCCACCCTTCCTTCACCGAACTGAGCAGGCTGGCAGATGAATAGAGTTCTTGCGGGTGACTATCAGATACTGGCGGAGTCGCCCGACCCGGATACGGTGTATACCGGCTCGCCTTGCCTGGCGCAGTTGCCCTCAGGCCGTCTGATTGCGAGCTATGAATGGTTCCGCCCACGGCCGCTCGTTGAGAAGATCCCCGATCAGCTTGAAATTCTGGTTAGCGACAACGACGGGCAGCGCTGGCGCAAGACTGCGTTGCTGGACATCATCTGGCCTTCACTGTTTGCGGTCGGAGAGACCCTGTACTGCATTGGCAACCGTCGCCTGAGCCGGGAGATCGTCATCGCGCGTTCCGAGGACGGGGGCGAGAAATGGAGCGAACCGGCGCAACTTTTTGATGGCCGCCATCACAATGCCCCCACCAGCATACTCTTCCGACGGGGGCAGGTCTACCGGGCGTTCGAGACGTGTCCGGTCGGCGACGACGCTGTTGGCAGGAGCCAGTGGGAGTCGTTGGTGGTGGCGGGCGACCTGTCGCGCGACCTGCTCGATCCTTCGTCGTGGCGGATGTCCAACAAGGTCCACTTTCCGGGGGTGCCGGACGTTCTCAGCCAGCGGAAGTACCAGGCAAGCGCGGCGGACAAGGTGGTGGAGGACTGTTTCATCGAGGGCAACATCATCGAAGTACAGGGCGAGATGCGCGTGCTGTTGCGCACGATCATTGATGGGCATACCACGGGAGGGATAGCCTCAGTTTGCAGCCTGGAGGACGATGGCGAGAGGCTGGACTATCGCTTTGTTCAGTTCTATCCGATGCCGGGCGCGCAGTGCAAGTTCCACATCGTACATGACGAAGAGAGCGACCTGTTCTGGACGACGGTCTGCCTGCCGACGGACACGTGGCAGGAGAGGGAACCGTTGCGCGCGGTAGGGTTTGCCAGCCCGCCGGGCAATGAACGGCGCATCCTGATGTTGATGTACAGTCTGGACGCTTTGAACTGGTTCCAGGCCGGCTGTGTTGCGATGAGCCGCAGTATTTTTGAGGCGTTCAGCTATGCTTCGCAGCTGATCCGGGGCGAGGATCTGCTGGTGATATCGCGCACGTCGCAGGGAGGGTTCAACCAGCATGACACGAACCTGGTGACTTTGCACCGCATCGAGAAGTTCAGAGAGTTGGCTCTCGATTTGAAGCCAGTGTACAGCAGGGGCCCGCGGCCGTACTGATAGATCACACTTGGTTATAGGGAGGAAGATGATGAAACTGGGCACTTTCATGATGCCGCTCCATCCGCCGGAGAAGGACTATACGCTGGGATTTGAAGAGGACATCGAATTTGTTGTGCGTGCGGACGAGTTGGGGTTTACAGAGGCCTGGATTGGCCAGCACCACACGTTGGCGTGGGAACCGATCCCGTCGAACGATGTCTTCATCGCCAACGTGCTACCCCGCACGAAGAACATCCGACTCGGCAGCGGGGTCTCGATATTGCCGCAACATCACCCGGTCAATGTGGCGGTGCGTTTGGCCTATCTGGACCATCTGTCACGGGGACGCATAAACGCCGGTTTCGGCCAGGGGGGCGTGCCGACCGATTGGGAGCTTTTCGATCTGCCTGATCCGGGCACGCAGGGCCTTATGACGGTCGAAAGCATCGACATGATCCTCAAACTGTGGCAGACCGATCCGCCGTTTAATTTTAAGGGCGACTTCTACCATATCAAGCTCGAAGGGGGAAACCCGGAGTATGGTATCGGCGAGATTTTGCAGCCATACCAGAAGCCGCATCCGCCGGTCGGGATGAGCATTATTCGCGGCCGGTCACGCGCCGCCAACATGGCGGGCGAGCGGGGCTACATTCCGATCAGCACGAACGTGGTATCCGGCTCGACACTCTCCGAACACTGGCAGACCTATTGCAATGGCGCTGCGAATGCCGGCCGACCAGAGCCGGACCGCGAGATTTGGCGTGTGGCGCGCAGTATATTCATTGACGAGACGACCGAGGCTGCCTGGGAGCGGGCCAGCACCGGCGCGCTGGCAGGATCAATGGCCTATTTGCGCTGGTTGATCGGATCGGCAGACATGGTCGAAGTCCTGAAGGACGACCCGGAGATGTCCGACGAAGATGTCACCGTAGAGTACATGCTGAAGAAGCTGTGCATCATTGGCGACAAGGATGAGTGCCTGCGCCGGCTGCATGAACTGTATGAAGAGACGGGCGGCTGGGGCACGCTGCTCATGATCGCCCATGACTGGGACGACAAGGAGAGGTGGCTGGCCTGCATGGAGACACTGGCCAACGAGGTTGTGCCTGCACTGCCCTAGGGACCTCCTTAATCAGGGCCCATTGCCGGAGGAAGTACTACACTTGAATCGATAGGACACTGTCAGGAAGCTTGTCATATGGCGAGAATGAATGGAGGGGAGGCTCTCGTGCGGTCACTTGCCGCGGAAGGGCTGCGCGTAGTCTTTGGGGTGCCGGGCGCGGGGCAGTACGAGGCGATCGACGCGCTCTATACTACACCAGGCGTCCGCTACATCGCGGTTCGGCACGAACAGGCTGCCAGCTACATGGCGGACGGATATGCCCGAGCCAGCGGGGAGGTTGCCGCGGCACTGGTGGTGGAAGGGCCCGGACTCTTCAATGCTCTGTCGGGAGTTGCCACTGCCTATGCCACGTCTTCACCCATACTGGTCGTCAGCGGAGGACACCACCACCGCAAGAAGGGGCTGGAACTCGGCGAGGAGGCATGGCTGGGGCCGCTGACGAAATGGGTTGGCCGGGCAGAGAGTCCGGCTGCGATTCCCGGTTTGGTGCAGGAAGCGTTTGTGCAGTTGCGTTCCGGGCGGCCGCGGCCGGTGGGACTCGAGGTGCTGCCTTCCGTGTTTGCGTCGACGGAGGAGGTCAGCCTTGTTCCCCCGGCAGATGGTTCGCCAGCCTCTGTTGATCCCGACCTACAAGCAGTCAAACGGGCTGCGGAGATGCTTGTTGCGGCACGGCGACCCGTCATCTGGGCGGGCGGGGGCGTAATGCGCGCCAAGGCCGCCACTTTGGTGGCCGAACTGGCAGACTATCTGCAGATTCCGGTCGTGACCACGAGACAGGGCAAGGGGACCATTTCGGAACTCCACCCGCTCTCCCTGGGTATGGCGGAGACGCGCTTTCAGCCGTTGCGCAACTGGCTGGCGAGTCGGGACCTGATTCTGGCGGTGGGTACGAGCCACTTCTCCAGTGGAGACGATCAGCAGGTCATCCGCATCGACGTCGACCAGGAGGAGATCGGCGGCGGCGACTATACAGTGGCGATCCAAGGCGATGCCTATCCGGTTGTGATGGCGCTCAACCGGGCGGTGGCGGCCGCCGGACCGTCCCGCTCCGACAAGGCCGAGGCGGTGCAGGCTGAGGTCGCGGAGATTAACGGCGCCCGCTTCGATCCTTCCAGGCAGCTGCAGCCGCAATGGGGTTTCATGGAGGCGGTCCACGCGGCGCTGCCGGACGATGCGATCGTGATCCAGGGCATGAACCAGATGGGATACTACAGCCGCAACTACTTCAGGGCAAGGGGGCCGCGTTCCTATCTGACCAGCTCCTCGCACGGAACGCTGGGCTGCGCCTACCCGATCGCTCTGGGCGCGAGAGTGGGTTGTCCGGACCGGGTCGTCGTCTCGCTGTCAGGGGACGGTGGATTTCTGTACAACGCGCAGGAGCTGTCTACGGCGGTACAGTACGGGATTAATGCCGTTGCGGTCGTTTTCAATGACAACGCCTACGGGAACGTCCTGCGGGCGCAGATGGAGGAGTTCGACGGGCATGTGCTCGGCACCAGGCTGCACAATCCCGACTTTGTCGCGCTGGCGCAGAGTTTTGGTGCACACGGCGTGCTGGCAGAGGACGCGGACGCGCTGCAGGAGGCGCTGGAGGAATCGGTCGCAGGGACTAGCGGTAAGCCGGTGCTTATCGAGGTGCCAGTGAAGATGCTGGACAGGGAGTTCTGAGGGAGGACAAGAGCTAGACAGTGTCTTTTTCTCTTCCATCATCAATCACATGGTCCCCGCTATATCGAAAAACAGCGTTCCTCTCTTGCCGGTAAAGGCTCGTCCCTAAGGCTTGTCACAGGATGTCTTGGCGATGGCCGGGTACTGTGTTGATTGTGGTCGCCCGCTAGAGCAGTGGGAAGTAGCGCTGAGTTCAGATCATTTGAGCGTCTGCGAGTATTGCGCTCAAATGGGGGAATCCACGTTCGACAGTCCGATGTTGACGTGCTGCGATGAATGCAGCCGCCCGGTGGACCCTGAGGACACACAGGAGATAGACAGCCTGGTAGTGTGTATTGAGTGTTGGCGGCCTCCGATAATCAGCGGCATTTCCGATTATGCCCACACACCGTCAGCGCAGGGCTCCCGCGGCCAAGCCACCGGGAAATCGCGCAAAGAAAAGCCTGCTGAACCATCGAGAAGGGCCGCTGCGGACACAGACTTGGCCGTCGACGAAGGCACCGCACGGGCGGATTTGACCGTTGAAGAAAACCCCACACAGGCTGTTAAACCGGGTGAGGAAAGCCAACCCGTGCCAGAGGAGAGCCTGGACATAGAAAGTGTGACGGTCCCCTCCGGACCTGCCATAAAGCCGGGGACGTCACATAGCCAGCAACAGAAAGAGCGCACAGTTAGAAGCAAACCAACTGGCGGGAGCCAAGATCTAGAAGGACTCTCCCCAGCAGGCGATACAACTACAGTGAAACCTGTAAGTCAGAAACGAAACGAAGCAAGTGGATGTCTTACCAGAATTGCACTCCTCTTGTTGGGGGCATTCTTTAGCGGCGGAGGACTGGCGTATCTTTCCAGCGCGCAAGACAATGACGCAAACGAAAAAAGTCAATCGACGTTGACCATGGTGCAGGCAGCAGTGCCGGACCGGGAGAATTGAGGGAGGCCACGTATGGCGGACGCGACCAATCTGAAAGAGCGCATACACCGGGGCGAGGTGATCTTTGGGGTCGGCGCTCAAGTCTATTTCAACCGAACCCAGCTGGAAGATCTGTTGGCCCAGGGCGACTACAGCTTTGTCTACGTAGACAGCCAGCACACGGCGTTCTGCGAAATCGATCTGGAAAACTTTTGCGGTCACGCTGAACAGTTGGGGATTCCGGTGCAGTTTCGCATTCCGCACACGCGGCATACCTACCTGGTCGGGCGCTACCTCGACCTGGGACCGACAGGCATCATGGTGCCGGAAGTGGAAAGTACGGCGGAGGTAGACGAGGCGATCAAGTATTTCTACTATGCACAGGTAGGGCGGCGGAGCTCGGGCGGGGTGGCGCGGCGCAATCTGGCAGCGTTTGGTGAGCCAACGAACCCGGGCTCGATCGACCGGCTGGCCTATGCCGACTGGTGGAACAGCAACGGCTTTCTGGCTATTCAGCTGGAATCGGTGGAGGCGATTATCAACGCGGGCAAGCTGGCCAAGCCGGGCGTCGACCTGCTGGCGTTTGGGCCGAATGATCTGCGTTTCAGTATGGAGAGTCTGCCGTACAGTCCATTCAAGACGGTGGACGAGTGTATCCGGCATGTGCTGGAGCAGATGAAGGACAGTACGGTGCAAGTGAGCTTGGGGGCGACCACCGAGGAGGAGAGGGACCGGTTAATTGAGATGGGGGTGACGGTGCTGCAGGTGGCGCCGGGGATGTGATTCAGAAACGTCGTATTTTCAGTTGGAAAAAGGATAATCTGGCTTAAATGAATAGGGTAAGATTTACAGCTTCAGGTCGTTTGGGAGTTTGGGATTCGATTGATACGTCGAGGAATAGAGAATGGCGCCCTAAATTGGACGAGTTTCTGAAGTCCAACGCCCACGGAGCTATCGAATCGAATTTCCGCGATTTAGAAGAGACGGACGACCCTGGCCTAGCAACGGTAACGGCAATTTGCGACAAAATCATCTCGCGCGGCAATCCTACTTTGGTGGATCCGGACTGGGAGCGCGCCCTTCTATCGGGTGTGGGTACCGAATTCCTGCGTTGGGATGAAGCAGATGATGATGAAATCAAATTCAATGCCAAGGAATGCCTGTGGCCTGAGGGAAGCACCTTCCAATTACTTGAAGCTGCGTGTGACTTGCTGGACTTATCCATGAACGATGAGTGCACTACTAACCGACAAATGCTTTCAGCTGAGTTGAGAGAGAGATGTAGTGAAGAGGAAGAGACACTATATGCCGCACTACTTGAAGAATTGGGACCTAGAACAAGCGGCATCGTACAGCGACAGGCACTCATTTCCGACTTAGTAAGTGGTGGGGCGGCGACCGCACTATCCGAAAGTCGGGTGGATTTTGCGCTACAAATGAGTCGATTGCAGTGGGTAATCGAAGTTGACGGCAGTCAACACACGGAACTTGCTCAGCAGGGGGATGATAGTTTTCGCGACAGAACATTAAACGCAGGAGGCTGGAAGGTACTGAGAGTTGCGGCTGACAAAGTTCGCTCCTGCGGAGCAGAGTGGCTTCGAAAAGCCTGGGCTGAAGCGGAAGATAAGGAGCGCCGTTCCCTTGAAGTAGGAGACCTTCACGGCTCTGTGTCAAGCGCTCTGGATAAGTCGTTGACACATCGTGCGGCTTGGCATCTTCTGCTCCGACCTCTTGCTATGCAGCAGTGTATGCGGGGCTTGGCAGCGCTTTACCGATACGGGGGCTTAGATGCCGCAAATTCGCAGCGCATCCTAGTTGTCGAAGAAGATATGCCTGTCGTAGCTGACGCCTTTCAGATGCTCCTGGAACTGTGGGAGTTGACGTCAGCTATCCAGCCTCACTCATGTGTCGAGCGGCCGGAGATCCACTTGGACGTGATAGGTGAAAAAGGAATAAGTGACTCTAGTCACAACGTAAGGTACGTCAGCCAGCCTGAAGGCACATACGACGCCGTGATTTCACACAGTTTTCTCTTGGGAGAAGCGTATGTCGGCTCTCGGCTGGAACAGTTGGGGCCGGAGATGATTCGTCGTTCACTTCGCATTAGGCGTGCCACTGGTTACCGCGTCAATAGGTCATTGCTATTTGCCCCCGGATTCAATAGATGGCTAGAAGACAGTCTCATTGTTCCAGAGAAGGCCCTAACGCGCTTGCTCCAGATAATATTTCGGAAAAGGAATTTCCGTCCTGGGCAAGTGGCATCCATTTCCCGTCTCCTTCAGGGCAAGAGTACAATTGTCCTCCTTCCAACTGGAGGAGGCAAATCGCTGATCTATCAGTTTGTTGGAATGCTACAGCCTGGAATGACTGTGGTTGTTGATCCCATAATCTCACTTATGGATGACCAAGTTCGCGGTCTTAGAGAGTTATGCATTGACAGAGCGGAAGGAATCTCAAGTCAGACTGAAGACTTTGAACGAGTGCGTCAGGATATGGCCGAAGGAAGACTGTATTATGTGTTTATTTCACCAGAACGCCTTCAGTCTGAAAAATTTCGGAACGATATTCAGAAGTTTACAGTCCGTGCACCCATCCCACTGGTAGCACTGGACGAAGCCCATTGCTTGTCAGAGTGGGGGCATGACTTTCGGCCAGCATATCTGAACCTCCCACTTAGCTTGCAGCGATACTGTAAGGACCCCAAAACTGGAGCTTCCCCAACTTTGGCAGCGTTGACTGGTACAGCCTCCTATGCCGTACTGGAAGACATGCAGGCAGAATTAGAAGTAGACTCCGAGGAAGCGATAATCAGGCCTGAGAGCTTTGACCGGGAGGAGCTAGAGTTTGAAGTACGAAAGATATCAAACAGGAGCCGCAAACAGGAACTAGAATTGATCCGGGAGGAATTGCCCGAACATTGGGGCGTGCAATGGGCAGAATTCGACGATTTGAAAGGTGATAAGACGTACAGTGGGCTCATATTTTGCCCACATATTGATGGGAAAAAGGGTATTGCCGAATTTGCCAAAGGGCTAGGTCACAAGAGCTACTACGGCGGAAGAATGCCGGAAAACTTCAGCTCGGATTGGAATCCTCGTCACCAGGATGGGAAGCCTCCTTCTTCCGACAGCGAATTGCGTGAAATATGGAAACTGCACAAGAGGGAATTGCAGCGCCAGTTTTCCCGCAACGAAGTGCGAGAAATGGTGGCGACCAAGTCGTTTGGAATGGGAATCGACAAAAAAAACATCAGATATACTATTCATTTTGTAATGCCGGCTTCCGTGGAACAGTTCTACCAGGAAGCGGGACGCGCAGGCCGTGATAAGGAGAATGCCCACTGCACTATTTTATACATTGACGCGGGCTCGGAAAAAGCAATCAGGGAAATACTTGACGAGCCAGACCACTTGAAGGCTAATGACGTACGAGAAAGAATGCAGAAGCAAGGCAATCAGACCGATGTGCTAGTCCCACTGTATTTTCTTTTGAGTTCATTCAAGAGCCGGGAAGAAGAGCAAAGTGACATATCTGAACTCTGGCAAACGAAACTGCTAGGTAGTTTTAATGGTGGGGCGAAAACTGTTCAGATTCACTTTCGGAGCGAAACAGAATGTAGCAAGAGGGAAAAGTGCATATATCGTCTGAAAATCCTCGGCATCGTGAGAGACTATACAGTGAGATATGTGGAATTGGAACCGAAGCAGGTAGGGTGGTTCTTGGTGGAAACAGGAGAATGGCGCATTGACATGATACGCAAGTGTTTGTCGACATACCTTGCTAAATACAAGTTTCAAGAATTCGTGCAACAACAGTTAAGCCGCGTTTATGCCGACAATCCTATTGAGGCTGTCGATCAGGCGATAGAGGTCTTGGTCGACTTCATATATGACGCAATTGTTGCCAAAAGGAAAGAAGCCATACGCAACATGGTACAAATGTGTAGGGACTATGAAGGTAGCGATAGCTTCCGAGCCTCGATTCTAGCCTACTTGGAAGAATCGCCCTTCACCGATGAACTAAACAGTTGGCGACGAAAGTCATTTGGACAGGTCGGGTTGCCCACGATACGAGGTTTGCTTAGAGACTTGGAAGACCGAAAAGATGGTGATGAAATAGGAAGATTGAGAGGTCTTGTAGGCACGACACGCCGAATGCTAGAAGCCGACCCGGAGAATGTGGCGTTGAGGTACCTCTCAGTATGCGCCCGAGCAGTGAGCCCATGGGAAGCCGAAAGGAGTGTCCTTGAGGAGATGGCGACGCTATTCGTCTGGACGAGAATCGAAGGTATAGACATAGACAATGTAAGGCTTGAACTGTTGCAAGACATAGTGGACCGTCGCCCTGACATTGCGGGTAGTGTTGCACACGCCATGGTCTCCGAGGAGGAGGATGGATTACATTTCGCGAGGCGCCTCATTACTCTGGATCGCAAGTATGGCGGTAGCGTCCGACTTGCAGCTCTAAATGCCATTTCTTCGAATGCTTTAAAAATGGTGGCAGGGATAGATGGTTTCTACCGTTTGAATCAGCCAGGAGATTAGAATGACGCAAGAGGCGAAAGACGGCATCAACGCCACTATTGAGAAGGCCGAAGAAAGTATCCATCGGATTACAGAAGAGTTGGGAAAAATGAAGACGGCAGCAGAATTGTTAGATGAATCTGGGAAACGGTCCCAAATGCTGCAGGACGCGGTAGAAAACTTGGTAGAGGAAATCGGGTCTTTAGTAAAGTTGAGCGGTCGGGTAGTTGAGGCTTTGAACGCGTCTGAAGTTAGAGCGGTGATTACCGAAATGGGAACGGTTCTTTCCCGCCGGTTGGACGAACTAAGAACGGAACTGCTGGAGACCAGCAAGTCCGACACTGAAAGAGTTGGAGCAGAATTGCAAACAGTTCTTATTCAGCAGATGGAAAGTGTGGGAAAGGAAATCGCTGCTGGAAATGAGTCCGCAACCGGACGCGTGGGCGCAGAATTGCGGGGGGCGCTGACTCAGCGTTTGGACATCCTGGAGAAGAAGATCACTCTCGGAACCGAAACAGCTACCGAGCAAGTTGGCGCTGAACTTCGTGGGGCTTTGGTTCAGCGAATAGACAGCTTGGAGAACGAAATAACAATCGTAACTGTTTCCACTACAGAGCATGTTCGCACGGAAGTTGTCACCGCAAGCGATAAGAGTACCACCGACTTTAACAAAGTCTTTGAGCGTCTGGATGTTCTCGACTCAAAGATCGCTGAAGTGCGGGATCTGGCTGAAAAGTCGTCCAAGCGAAAGGGTCTCTTACTGTAGGCGTTTAAGCGATTCGACCCTGGCTCAATGGTCCGACCTCGCCTGGCTAAGAGGAATGCCTTCCGTCGCAACCCGCAGAAGCCCCTAAGAATGATTTGCTGAGCAGACAGTAGAACTGCTGAATTCAGACAGGAAATGACAATGCACCTATCCGATGTCCGAAGCCTCACTCCCATCACTCACGAGTACGCCTACTTCCTGAGCAGCGGCTTCTCGCCGAAGATGGAACCGGTGATCGATGAGACGAACCGCTGGGCGCAGTTTCAGAACGCCGGTGGGGCCGCGCCCGGAATCCACGAAAAGATGCTGGAGGGGTTCGAAGCGACGCGGGAAAAGGTCGCGCGATTGAAGAACGTCGGCGCCGACGAAATAGTGCTGGGTGAGAACACGATGATCGGCATCAACATCGTGGCCTATGGGGTCAACTGGCAGGCTGGTGAAAACGTCATCCTGAGCGACAAGGAACATCCGGGCAATCGCGTCACCCGATTCAGCCATGCCCGTCTGTATGGCATTGAACTGCGCTTTCAGCAGTTCCTTCACGACGAGGAGTAGATGCTGGAGCAGTTTGAACGGCTTCTCGATTAACGCACGCGCGTGGTTTCGATCTGCCATGTCTGACGGCGAGCCGGACAGAGGCTGCTAGCGCGAACACTGGTTCACATCACAAATGATCGCGGCATTTCGGTACTGCTAGACAGGGCCCTGGCCCACGGCGCTATTTCGGTGGATATGCGCAAGTTGGACTGCGACTCTTACGCCTTCAGCGGGTACAAGTACATCATGGCGCCGCGCGGCACGGGTGGCTTCCAAGTGCGGCGAGACTCGCTCCCTTGAGTTCAGCCGAGCTGGATCGGCTCCCATTCGCAGAAGGGCTTCGATATGGTGGGCGGCCTTACTCTGCTGGATGAGGCCAAGTATTTCGAATTCGGGACGTGCGATCTGGCCGCATTTGGCGAGCCGGACAACCCAGCATCGATCGACCGGCTGGCCTATGCCGACTGGTGGAATAGCAACGGCTTCCTGGCGATTCAGCTGGAGTCGGTGGAAGCGATTATCAACGCGGGCAAGCTTGCCAAACCGGGCGTCGACCTGCTGGCGTTCGGGCCGAACGACCTGCGTTTCAGTATGGAGAGTCTTCCGTACAGTCCGTTCAAGACGATAGACGAGTGCATCCGGCATGTGCTGGAGCAGATGAAGGACAGTACGGTTCAGGTGAGTTTGGGAGCGACCACTGAGGAGGAGAGGGACCGGTTAATTGAGATGGGGGTGACGGTGTTGCAGGTTGCGCCGGGGATGTGATTTTCTTAGTGGTTGACACCTCTCTAAGACTCTCCGCTCTCCGGCGGTTATTCGCCGCATTTGACCCAAACTTTTCCTTCATTGAAATGCATCTCGTTCTCCGACACTTGAGTTTCTCCTAAAGGCTTCAATTAGTGTAGAATCCGCACTATCCAGCATGCGGTCGTAGGCAGTACCGTTTTTCTGATCGAGCGCCTAGCCTCTTTCTCTCCTATGGGCGCGTAGATTGAATTCCATCGGCTAACAAACCATCACATCACTTGCGGAAGGAGAACATCCCATGAAGCGCTACTCAGTTTGGATTGCCATTCTCATCTTCAGCCTTGTCATCGTCGGCTGTGTCGCGGCAGCGCCTGCCGACGAAATGATGGAAGAAGAAGGCCCTAAAGTTCTGGTCGTAGGCACTTCGCAGGAGCCCGAAAACGTGTTTGTCATGTGGGGCTCTACGCGCACTGGCTCGGATATCATGTCCTTCATGTGGCGTAAGCCGATCTCTTTCGGAGGCGACAACCAGCCTTTCGCTGAGATCCTGGAGTCGCTGCCAAGCCAGGCCGACGGCACTTGGGTTGTTGACGAAGAGGCTGGCACGATGCAGGTGACCTACAACTTCAGGCAGGGGCTGAAATGGTCCGATGGCGAGGAGATCACGGTCCACGACCTTGCCATGGCCTTTGAGATCACCTCAGATCCCGACTACATTTACTACTCGGAGGCCTTCCCGGTCGAGAGCATAGAAATCGTGGACGACTATACGGCGATTCTCCACTATCGCGGCATCAACCTGTTCCCCGATCAGGAGGTGCGCACGCACGTGATTCCGGAACACGTTTACCGGCCGCTGTGGGAAGAGGCCAAAGCCAAGGGCGGAAATGTCTGGGAAAACTTTGGAAACATGGAGCAGGTGTCCATCAATCCTGTAGTAAACGGTCCCTTCATGGCTTCAGAGTGGGTGCCGGGCAGCCACATCCGCCTGGTGCGCAACCCGCATTTCAACGTCGGCGAGGAGCCCTCGATCGATGAGGTGCTCTACCGCATCATTCCCGACCTCAACAGTTTGGCGGTCAGCGTGGCCAGTGGCCAGGTGCATCTGACCGACGGCTGGCTCTCGCTAGAGCAGGCGAACGCCATGAACTCGGCCCCTGACGTCGATCCCCTCTTTGTGCCGGCACTTTGGCTGGAACATGCCACTATCCAGGTCAACCGGCCGCCTTTGAGTGACAAGTATGTGCGTCAGGCCGTTCTGACTGCTATCGATCGCGAGGCGATCAACGAAGCTCTCTTCAATGGGCAGCAACCTCCCGCTCACTCCTGGATCAACTCCTCGCATCCGGCCTACAATCCCGACGTGAGGCAATACAACTACGATCCGGACGAGGCGCTTAGGTTGCTGGCCGAGGCCGGTTACACGCCAAACGCCGACGGCCAGCTGGCCGACAGCGACGGCAACCTCTTGGAGATCCCGATCACAACGATTTCCGGTGACCGCACGCGCGAGCAGGTTGCGGCACTGGTTCAGGCGCAATGGCAGGAAATTGGTATAACTGCCGAGGTCAATCCGGTTTCGGCGCGCTTGCTCTTCTCCGAGACGCTGTTTGATCCGCCCAACTTCGAGGGTATTGCAATCTGGCGCTGGGTCTTCAGTGCAAGGGTCGAACCGCGCAGTTGGTGGTATCCGGGTCAACCGGCCGCACAGCTTGATCAGCTTTTCGCCGAAGGGAACACCTGGGCGGAGAACGAGCAGAACAAGGAGCTGATTGACATGATCGATGCCGAACTCGACCAGGAGAAGCGCTATGCACTCCTGCGAGAGCAGCAGGCGATCTGGGCTGAAGAGCTGCCGGTGTTGCCCATCTACTGGCATGTGCGCGTGGCAACCGTGAACACCGCTCTACAGGGATACCAGCCGGCGGACCAGGCCATGGTCGGCTGGAACGTGGAGGAGTGGGTACTGGAATAGCTCTGGTACGAGACGGACAGAGCGAGGGTGGTAGGTTTCCTCCCGCTCTGTCCGTTTATTCTTTCCTGTCGATAAGCCCCGGTTTCCTGCTCTGTTCAGCCCATGGGCCGATACATACTCCGCCGTCTACTCCAGATGATTCCCACCGTGATCATTATCACGGTAGCCGTATTCTGGATGCTCAAACTGGCGCCCGGCGATCCACTCGACCTGCTGCTTGCGGGCAATCCGGACATATCACCGGAGCACGTCGAGCGCATCAAGAAACTATACGGATACGACAGGCCGATCTATGAGCAGTACGGCCGCTGGCTCTGGCAGGTAGTTCAAGGAAACCTGGGTTATTCCCGCATCTACCACCGCCCCGTCACCGAGATCATCCCTGACCGGCTGATTAACACGCTCATTTTGACCGGTTCGAGCCTGATTTTCAGCCTCTTGATCGCAATTCCCATCGGAGTCTATACTGCTCTTCGCCAATACTCCCTACTGGACTATCTCTTCTCATTTCTTTCCTTTTTCGGAATTGCCATGCCCGTCTTCTGGTTCGGGCTGATCCTGATCCTTTTCTTATCAATTCAGCTGAAACTGCTTCCGCCTGGGGGCCACTACTCATTGGAAAGGGAGGTGGGCATTCTTACGGTATTGCGCTACTCCATCATGCCCGTTATCGTGCTTAGCCTGTTCAGCATGGCGAGTTGGATGCGCTACATGCGTTCCGGGATGCTGGAAGTGATCCACGAGGACTATGTGCGCACGGCGCGCGCCAAGGGTCTGGCTGAGGGAAGAGTGATCGTTCGCCATGCACTCAAGAATGCTCTCATCCCGATGGTGACTTTGATTGCCTTAAGCATCCCCGGTCTTATAAGCGGAGCGGTACTCACTGAGACGATCTTTTCATGGCCAGGCATGGGGCGGTTGATCTACGATTCGCTCATCAATAATGATTTCAATATCGCGATGGCGGTCTTTCTGATATTCGCCTTTCTCGTGGCTTTCTTCAATCTCGCGGCCGACATTCTCTACGCCTTCATCGATCCCAGAGTGGTCTACACATGAGCGATCAAGGCTTGAAATCAGCGAAACTGCTCAGGCCCCCAGGGATGGATGGCCTCTTGAGAACTTTCGGATCCGGGGATTAACATGGCGAGCGAGCTAATCCAAGAACAGCAGACCCGTACTTACTGGCAGGATGTCTGGCAGCGACTGCGCCGTCACCGCGTTGCGCTGGTGGCGCTCATCGTGTTTGGGGTGATCACACTTTACTCGGCGGCAGGCCCGTTGTTTTCCTCTTACTCGATTTCCAAGACGGATCTGCGGTCGCGCCTTATTGCGCCGTCTTCGGAACACTACTTTGGGACCGATGAACTGGGTAGGGATATCGCCTTGCGCATCATGGTTGGGGGTCGCGTTTCCCTCTTTGTTGGATTCAGTGTTTCGCTGTTTAGCCTGTTGATCGGGGTTGTGATAGGTTCGATTTCCGGGTATTTCGGCGGCTATCTTGACAGCGTCCTTATGCGCTTCACCGATATCATGCTGTCGATTCCCAGCTTACCTCTTCTGCTCATTCTTTCCCGTTATGGCGGCGGGTCAGTGTTTAGTATTATCCTGATCCTCTCGGTGTTCAGTTGGATGGGGCTGGCGCGCATCGTGCGCGGCACGATCCTTTCAATTAAGCAGCGTGACTTTGTGGAAGCGGCGCGCATGACGGGGGCCCGCAACGGGCGGATAGTTTTCCGCCACATCCTGCCCAGTACGCTGGCTCCCGTCATCGTTAACGCTACCCTGACGTTGGGATTCGCCATTATTGCAGAGTCGAGTCTCAGTTATCTGGGACTGGGCGTACAGCCGCCGACGCCGACCTGGGGGCAGATGTTAATTGGCGCCCAACAGTTCATGGAATCTGCGCCGTGGCTGGCTCTGATTCCTGGTATATTTCTCTTTGTGACCTTGTTGTGTATCAACTTCCTGGGGGACGGGCTGCGCGACGCGCTTGACCCGAAAATGACGCTTCAGAACTGATGCCCAATCAGACCGTCCAGCCTCTCTCCTCATTGCGATCCAGACCACACACCCTTACTTCCTTCTATAACAGGAGCGTACTTCAGTGCTAACCGAGCGACCTGAACTCTCTGCCAATATTGGAATCCTCTGGAGCGAAGGCACACGGCGCGTCAACGCTGAAGAAGCGCAAAACGCCGGGGCCGTTTACGAATTTGAGGACGCCTGGGGGCGGAGCAAGAGCTGGCTCAAGGGGCAATACGCATATCTGGCGCCGAGCACTGTTTCTGCCGCCCTCAACCGCTTCAATCTCAAACACGATTTCATCGACGACGAAGGGCTGGCCGACCGCTTGTCTGATATCTCTCTCCTCTTCTTGCCCAGCGCGCACAGCCTGGCACCGGCCGCCATCGATGCCATAGGTCGCTGGCTGGATGAGGATGATGCGTTCTTGTGCGTAACCGGACCAACCAACCTGCCGAAGGAACTGCTAGGACTGGAAAAACTGTCGCTGGCGCAGACAACGGGGTATACGGCCTGGCAGTGGCGAAGCAACAGTCCTTTCGGTGACAGGGCCAAGTGGGAGGAGTGGTACATTTCAGGCTACAAAGGCTTCACCACTTGCGTGGCGGAAGCCAGGGCCGATTCCACCGTACTGGCGAATCTGCAGGAGGTCGGGGGTGACCTGTCCGGTTCGGATTCCGCCGCGGTGCGGCGTGTTGGAGCCGGCATCGTCCAGACGGAAAAGAGCCTCTTTGTCGCCAACGCGCTTTTTGAACACATGGGGGGCGTGTGGCAGGCCCACCTGAACGCCGAAGAAATTCGGCGTTGGTTTAACCCGTTCAACTGGGCCGAGACTCTTCTATACCAGCTGCGCGAGGTGCTGTGGTCTTGCGGGCAGGAGCGCTTCTGGAACTCCCGTCTGCGTACCTTCGGCAGCTACGACGGGGTCATGAACATCCGCCACGATCCGGACAAGTCGGTGGACATGACAATGTTGCGCTACCAGGAGGAGCACCTCATTCCGGCCACCCACACACTGCTCGATGCAAACATTTCTCCCGAAGCGACAACTACGGAGATGGACCAGCAGTGGGTACGGGAGATTTCAAAGAACGAGTTCATCGAAATCGGCCTGCACAATGACGCCATCCAAGAGACTCCGCCCAAGTGGATGATGGGCGCCAACCTCGCCCGCCACGTGATCGAGTCCGAGAAAAACCTGGGCGTCCGACTCTACACCGGCGGACGCCACGGCGGCTATAGCGTATATCCTGAGATGATCGACGCCATGGATTATCTTTATCAGACAGTTCCCCATTTTCTCGGTCTGGGCACTTTTCACTTTCACTTGATGGCCGAGTACGGGGACAGGACACCCAACCCACAGATGGGTGACATGGTGGTCACTTATCAGACACTTACCTCGCCGACAATTGCAAGTCCAGGTTTCTGGTTTCCTTTCCACGGCGTGGTCAGTACTTCTGAAGAGTGCCGTCAACTGCGTGGCTGGGACATTACGCATGAATACGATCCGCCGCCTGAAGTGATTGATGCAGTTTACGAGCGGCCGAACAGCAAAGACCAGGATCCCGAAACAGCTCTGGGGGACGGCGTCTACCAGCTCCAATATCATCCCCTGTTTACAGTTGATCCCAGCTACAATCACGGCCGCGGGACCTTTGACTGGATGTGTTACTCCATCCGGCGAGCCGAGCGTCTCAACTTGTGGCAAGCCACGCAGCGAGCGATCTATGAACGCATGCAGGACTACGAAGACGTTCAGTTCCGAGTGACCGACGGCGGGAGAACGATCCAAGCCCACAACCCGACGGGGAGGGCGATTGAGGAACTTATGGTGGAATCGGCAATCCCGGTTGGGGCACCGGAGCAGGCGGGGCCGGACGCACTGGGCGCAGGTGCAGTTGCAGACGAGAGTGAAGCAGCACCGGAGGTGGAATACGCTTCGCTTCGCCTCGACACCTGCCAGGAATCGGGCGAGGGGGCCCGCTATTTGGCGCATATAGTAGGCAATCGTTTCTTCACTTTGCCGCGGCTGGAGCCGGGAGCATCATGTACGGTCCGTTTAGAAGGGGGCGGTGCCCGGCATCCTTTTGTGGCGCAGGCCAATAGCAAGAGCACGCGTTTTTTCGACGTGAGCTTCGAGACTGCTTCGGGGGAACTTACGATTCGGGCGTATTTCATCCGGTACCAGGGGATGGTCGTGCAAGGGTACGCCCCGGGCGATCGCGTAAGTGTTGAGGTAGACGGCGTGGCGAGGCAGCCGTTGGTATCGGAGGACGGCCGCCTGCTGCTGTACCTGCAGGGCCCCGAAAACCATTTCGATGAAAAAACTATCGTATTGCGGAAACTGCAGAGGAAATGACAATGCAACTGTCCGATGTCCGAAGCCTCACTCCCATCACCCACGAGTACGCCTACTTTCAGAGCAGCGGCTTCTCGCCGAAGATGGAGCCGGTGATCGAGGAGACGAACCGTTGGGCGCAGTTTCAGAACGCCGGCGGGGCCGCGCCCGGTATTCACGAGAAGATGTTGGAGGGGTTTGAAGCGACGCGTGAGAAGGTCGCACAGTCGATGAACGCTGACGGCGATGAGATCGTTCTGGGTGAAAACACGACCATCGGCATCAACATCGTTGCCAATGGAATCAACTGGCAGGCGGGGGACAACGTCATACTGAGCGACAAGGAGCATCCGGGCAACCGCATCACCTGGTACAGCCACGTCCACCGCTATGGCATCGAGCTGCGCTTTCTGCAGGTCGTGCATGACGAGGAGCAGATGCTGGAACAGTTTGAGCAGATGCTCGATGCGCGGACACGGGTCGTTTCGATCAGCCATGTTTGCCGGCGCACTGGGCAGCGGCTGCCGGCGCGGGCCTTGGTCGACCTGGCGCATGAGAGGGGAATTCCGGTCTTGCTGGACGGGGCCCAGGCCTATGGGGCCATTCCGGTTGATATGCGCGAGCTGGACTGTGACTTCTACGCCTTCAGCGGGCACAAGTACATTATGGCGCCGCAAGGGACTGGTGGTTTCTACGCGCGCCGTGACATGATTCCCTGGGTCCAGCCGAGCTGGATCGGCTCCCATTCGCAGAAGGACTTTGATCTGGTCGGCGGTCTGACTTTGCTGGACGAGGCCAAGCGTTTTGAGTTCGGAACGCGAAATTTGGCTGACCAGATCGGCTTTGGCAAGGCGCTCGACTTCTGGGAGGAGATTGGTTGGGAGAACGTGTTCTCTTACATCGCCGATTTCACCGACCGCCTTAAGGCGGCCCTCCGTGAGGTTTCAGGACTGACACTGCATACGCCTCTGCCCTACGGAAAGTCATCTGGTATCGTGACTTTCAGTCTTGGTGAGTTCACATCGGCGGAGATACTGGAGCATCTGAAGGAAAGAAAGGTTCTGGTCGCGCCGTTGGAACTGGACGGTTCCATGATCCGCGTTTCCACGCATGTCTTCAACAATGAAGAGGATCTTGACAGACTGGTTACCGGTCTGAAAGCCATGGTTTGACCTGTAAGTCCCTCCTGACAAGTGAACTGTGGGCGCTGCAGAAGGCAGCGTTTGCATGCAGATCAGTCAAGTATCGCTCGCTGTGCTGGAGATTCTGCCGCGCGGAGCGTCCGAGGGCATAGAACTACTGTGGCGACTGATTCGCGCAGGGCGCCGGGGCACGAGGGCTTTTCTCTGGCCATTTTGCGCTTTGGAACTGAATCCGGGGGAGTGGAAGGAGGGTGGGGAGGTCGCATTGTGTGAGCACCTTTCGCTGGCGATTGGCTTTATCAGCAATATCATTGCTCTTGGCATCGGCCTCCCTTATGGGGCGGCCGCGGCCTGGTACGGCGGCGCTGTCGACTTCGTACTTATTCGTATCATTGAGATCATCAACTCCGTTCCCAATCTGTTGCTGGGCATTCTGATCATCAGCGTTCTGGGGCCAGGCTTTCGCAACGTTCTTTTTGTCTTCGCTGTCACCGGCTGGATGGGTATTGCGCGCCTGGTACGCGGCCAGTTCCTCTCATTGCGCGAACAGGACTACGTCCTGGCGGCGACCTGTATTGGCGTACCCAACTATCGCATCATCATCCGCCACCTTTTGCCGAACACCTTGTCTCCCATTATCGTCAGCGTGACTTTGGGCATCCCCGGCGCGATTCTGGGCGAATCGGGCCTGAGTTTTCTGGGGATCGGCATCAACCCGCCGCTTCCCAGCTGGGGGCGTATGCTCAATGACTATCTCAGCGCGATTCAGTCGCACTGGTATCTGGCCTTCTTCCCGGGTCTGATGATCGCGCTGGCGATGTACGCTTTCACGCTGATGGGAGATGGGCTTCAGGATGCCCTGGACCCGACCAAGTAGACGGTAGCAGGACGGGCAGAATTCGCGGCTGCCAGGAACGCCCTAGAGAAGTTGCGTCTACACGCTTCCAGATCCAACGAGTGACTCAATGGACACCGAACCGGGCGAGCCGGAGAACTCTTCCCTCAGTCAGCTGCGTGCTGACGTCCCCCTGACGAGCGAATACATCTATCTGAACAGTTGCACATTCGGTCCGGTCCTGCGGTCGGTCCAGCGCTGCATGGCAGACGCGCTGCGGGAGGAGAACGAGGAGATTATCGCAGTTCGCGGCAAGGAGCCAGGCGTTCGCTTCTATGAACGCGCCGAGAAGGCTCGCAAGAGTGTGGCGGAGCTGTTGGGCGTCTCGGTGTCGGACGTTGCGTGGGTCTACAATACGACGACCGCTTCCCGGCTGGCAATCATGAGCATAGACTGGAAAGCGGGCGACAAGCTGGCGGTGACTGACGCTGAACATCTCAGCACGCACCAGGCAGCGCGGGGACTGGCGCAGGGACGAGGGGTGGAAGTCACCGTCGTTCCCACCGCAGAGCCAGGCGAGTCATTCTACCGCGGGCCTGATTATTTCCTGGAGCAACTGGATCGGACGCTAAAGCGTTCTCACCGGCTCCTGGTGATGAGCCACGTCTCCAACATTGACGGACGCCGGCTGCCAGTAGTCGAAGGGACGCGCCTCGCGCGGTCAAGGGGGGTAAAGACGCTTGTGGACGGCGCCCAGTCGGTTGGCATGTTTGGGGTTGACGCCTACGAGATCGGCGCCGAGTTTTTCAGCGGCTCGACCCACAAGTGGCTAATGGGGCCGCCTGGAATCGGATTTTTGGTGGTTTCCGACGAAGGCAGGATGGACTACAATCCTTTCTGTCTCCCTCTCCCAATGGGAGAAGGGGGCGGCATCGACGGCAGTCTGATGGCGGCGGGGGCCTTGAATGAGTTGGGTACGCAGAACTATGCTTTACGGATAGGCGCAGGCGCCTGCGTGGCGACGGTGCAGGGCATAGGACTGGAGAAGATTGAAGAGCAATGTCGTTCGCTGACCGAGCGATTGCGAGCCGGCTTGCACTGTGTACCGGGGATCCGGGTCGCGAGCCCAGGGATTTGGGAACACTCTTCGAGCGTGACAACAATCCAACTGCACGATGGCACGCCTCAACGCTGCCTGCAGCTTATTGAGCGCTTATTGGAAGAGTATCGAATCGTCGTAAAATACCGCCCAGAGATTTGCGGTGTCCGCATTGGCGTTGCCGCATTCAATACGATTGAAGAAATCGAACAGTTACTGAGCGCATTGGACCACCTTGCACCTCAGGTCTGAACATGAGAGAGGAAGATTGAATTAATCATGCCGGAACCAAGCAACCGCACACCGATAATTACAATTAACACGCCGACGCCCCCTCCCTATTGGGCGCTGCTGCAGTGGGAACTTATCCGCAGTCAGACAGAGGCCGTTCAGGAGTTCTACGCCCGTTATTTCGACGAGCGCGGTTATCTTCTTTGCGTTCCCCGCTGGGGCGGAGATGACGGACCGGATGACGCGGCCGAGAATCTGGCGGGATTGACCATGCTGCACGCGCTGGGCGCGCCCGATACCGTGCTGGAACTCTATAAGAAGGGCTGGGAGGGTCATCTGCGCCAGTACACCGAGGCCAAGACGGTCGAGGTGCCGTTTGCCCGCGACGGAATGTACTACAAAGAGTTTCCGGTCATGTTTGACTGGATGCACAACGGCGAGGGCTTCTCGGTCTTCTTCCTGCAACCGTTGTCTGACCCGTATAACCACCTGGCGCGGCAGCGCATGGAACGCTTTGCCGGCTTCTATATGGGCACCGATCCGCAGGCCCACAACTACGACCCGGAGCACAAGGTCATTCGCAGCATGTTCAACGGAAGCCGCGGCCCGCTGATGCGCAAGTCGACCGGCCTCGACTGGGCGGGCGATTCACTTGAAATCGAAGGGCGCTTCAAGCCCGGTCATGGCGAGCGTAACTACACGGAGATGGTGGCCCATTTTGAGGAGTACAACGACGTGGTCGGCGACCACCCGCTCAATTTATGTTCGACTACACTGGCCTTTAATGCCTACATGCAGACCGGTGACAAAAAGTACAAGGACTGGCTGGTCGAATACATTGATGTTTGGCGCCAGCGTACCGCTGACAACGGGGGCATCATCCCGACCAACATTGGGCTTGACGGCACGATCGGCGGGGCCTGCGACGGCAAGTGGTACGGCGGCGTCTATGGCTGGGGATTTACGGTGACGGTGCCACAGACGGGTGCCCTTTCCCACCGCCCCTTCTTCCTCAACCGTGTTCACTACGGCTTCGGCAACGGGCTGCTGATGACCGGTGACCAGGGCTACGTGGACACGTGGCGCGGGGTCATCGACAATGTAAACGCAAACAGTAAGACGGAAGGAGGGCAGACGCTTTACCCCCACATGCATGGCGACGAGGGCTGGTATGACTACACGCCTGAACCGTTCAGCACCGGCGCGCTGGAAGTGTACTACTGGTCGATGGACAGGGCGGATCTGTCGCGCGTGCAGGAGAACGAGTGGGTACGTTTTCTGGAAGGAGACAACCCTGATTACCCGGTCACTGCGCTGCTGGAGGATCTGAGAGAGGTGCGGGAGCGAATCGGCAAGGTGCGCGGCGACAGCAGTTCGCCGGATACACGCATGTCTGACGACATGAACGGCTTCAATCCCGCGATGGTAAGCCGGTTGACCGAGCTTATGTTGGGCGGCCTGCCGACGGAGCGGATGGGCTTTCCTCTCCACAGTCGTGTGCGTTATTTCAGTCCGACGCGGCAGAGGGCCGGCATTCCGGAGGATGTTGGCGCGCTGGTCGAGAGCATGAGTGACGACGAGATGACGCTGACGCTGGTCAATACCGACCAGCTCAAGTCACGCACCGTCGTCGTTCAGGGCGGCGCGTATGCAGAGCATCAGTTCCTGAGTGTAACGCAGAACGGCGAAACGACTGCCATAGAGGGCGACAATTTCACCGTGCGGCTTGCGCCGGGCTGCGGCAGCAGACTACAGATTCGGATGGCGCGCTATGCCAATCGACCCACATGCGCCTTTCCTTGGGCTCGCTAGAGGGCCCAGGAAAATTGAAGAGTCGTGTGCTTCGAGCATAGTTCCACCAACAGAGTTCACTGGCGAACGCCAGGCCCCTGAAACGAGAAAGGCAAGTACATGGAAGGCGCGATTAAACCCAATGTCCTGATATTTCTCTGCGACCAGTTGCGCATTGATTGGCTGGCCTGCTATGGGGAGACTCTCGTGCGGACACCGAACATTTCCGCCCTGGCGCAGGATTCCTGTGTTTTCGAGCGTGCGTATACGCCCTGCGCGATCTGCTCGCCTGCCCGCGCCAGCCTGCTGACCGGCCTCTACCCCCACGGCCACCACATGTTCAACAATTCCACCCCTCGCTATTCCTACTGCGAGCAGATGCGGCCCGGGGTGGCGATGATACAGGACTGGATCGACGAGGAGAGCGACTACGAATCGGCCTGGTTTGGGAAGTGGCACGTCGGCCCCGCCCAGGACCTGTTTGACTCCCGCTTCCACCATACGCAACAGCCCTACGAAGGCGGCCCCGAGTTTCTGACCAGTTCCCACTGGCATCCCACTACCCGCATCGCGCCCCTGGTGGAGAGCGTCGGCCGAGGTACGGCAGGAACGCTTGATGTCGGGCTGGAGGGTTTCCCCGATGTTGTTGCGGCCCGCTTCTCCCAGGCGTTCCTGCAAAACCGCGATGGGACGAAGCCCTTTTTCCTGACCTGCTCCTTCCCCGGGCCACACAGCCCTTGGATGGTCCCAGACGAATGGGGCATTCGCTACGACGCGGCTGACATCGAATTGTGGCCCAATCGCTTCGACAATTTTGAAGGGAAACCGATCAACCAGCGAAAGCTGCGCCTGATGCAGGACGTTCGCGAGCAGGAACTCTTGCAGTCCACCGCGCGCCCGTTGCCGGAGGGGCATTCCCGTCAGTCTCAGGAGATAAAGGACCGGGAGTTGCAGGAGTTGCTGGCCTGTTGCTACTCCTATCTGGAGTTGATCGACAAGATGGTTGGCGAAGTGGTGGCAACGCTCAAGGAACTGGACCTGTATGAGGAGACCGCCATCATCTTCACGGCGGATCACGGCGATATGGCCGGTTCCCATGGCCTTATGAACAAGGGCGCGTACATGTATGACGAGATCTACCGCATTCCCCTAATGGTGAAGTCCCCGGGAACGCCCCAACCCAGCCGCAGCGCCGCGTTTGTGCATCTGATGGATATAACCGCGACCTGTTTGCACTTGATGACCATGGAAAGACAGGAGAGCATGATGGGGCAAAGCCTGCACGGCGAGTCACTGCTTCCGCTCGTGCAGGGAGACGACGACTGGGGCAGGGAAATGCACTACGCCGAGTACCACGGCGACTGGTACGGTCACTACTCGGCGCGGATGGTGACCGACGGCCGCTGGAAGCTGGTGTGGAACCTGACCGATCTCTGCGAGCTGTACGACCTGGAGAACGACCCCCACGAATTGCAAAACCGCTTCTACGATCCCGGGTTGGAATCGGTACGCGCCGCCTACTTCGAACACCTGACTGATGAGGCGAAACGCACGGACGACGCGCAGTTGCGGCTGCTGCTGCCGCAGGTCGAACTTGCGGCACAGGGAACGGCTGGGCTCTGATTCCAACGAGAGCCAAGTTGCAGCACAGTCGTGGCCGCTGAACAGACTAATTTCTGTGCTCACCCGAAGATAAGTTCGCAAAGGGCAACTTGTATGGCCAGCGCGAGCAGACCCAACGTACTGATCTTTCTCTGTGACCAGTTGCGAATCGATCTGTTGAGCTGTTACCAGGAGACGCTGGTCAGAACTCCTCATATCACCGCCCTGGTCAGCGACTCCTGCCTCTTTGAACGGGCCTATACGCCCTGTGCGATCTGCTCGCCTGCCCGCGCCAGCCTGCTCACCGGCCTCTACCCGCACGGCCACCATATGTTCAATAACTCGTCCCCTCGTTATTCCTACTGTCAACATATACGGCCGGACGTGGCAATGCTGCAGGACTGGATCGACGAGGAAACCGAGTATGAATCGGCCTGGTTTGGGAAGTGGCACATTGGCCCGGCGCAGGACCTGTTCGACTCCCGTTTTCACAATACGCACGACGAGCCATACCAAGGCGGACCCGTCTTTCTGGGCACTACGAATTGGAACAACAAGACACAGATCGCCCCCCTTGTTCAAAGCGTGGGGCGCGGCGCCGCCGGCACGCTGGACGTGAAGATGGAAGGGTTTCCCGATGTGGCCGCGGCCCGCTACATGCAGAATTTTCTGCGTACTCGGGACTCGACAAGGCCCTTTTTCGCCACCTGTTCTTTCCCCGGGCCTCACTTTCCCTGGATGGTTCCTGAGGAATGGGGTATACGCTACGATCCGGCTGACATCGAGATGTGGCCCAATCGCTATGACACGTTCGAGGGCAAACCTGTCAACCAGAGGAAAATCCGCCTATTGAACGAGGCACAGGCCGGTGATCTTTCCGCTGATGAACAGGACCGGGAGCTGAAGGAGATGCTGGCCTGCTGCTTCTCCTACATGGAGCTGATTGACGAGATGGTGGGCGAAGTTGTAGCAACTCTCAAGGGGCTTGGTCTTTACGAAGATACAGCCATCATATTTGTTGCGGACCATGGCGATATGGCTGGATCCCATGGGCTGTTGAATAAGGGCGCCTACATGTATGATGAAACATACCGCATCCCTTTGCTTCTCAAGACACCCGGGGCGGGAGGCGCCTCACGAAACAGCTCTTTTGTGCACCTGATGGACGTGACGGCCACATGTCTTCATCTGATGACGGGTTCGGAGCAGGACAGTTTGTCAGGTCGGAGCCTTCACGGGCAGTCTCTGTTGCCGCTGGCCGAGGGTGTGGCGGAGTGGCCGCGCACTGTGCATTACGCGCAATTTCACGGGGACTGGTACGGACACTACTCAGCGCGGATGGTGACCGACGGCCGCTGGAAGTTGGTCTGGAACCTGACCGATCTTTGCGAGCTGTACGACCTGGAGAACGACCCCCACGAGCTGCAAAACCGCTTCTACGATCCCGGCTTGGAAGAGGTACGCGCCGCGTACTTCAAATATCTGACAGCCGAGGCAATACGCACGGATGACGCGCAGTTGCATCTGCTGCTGCCGCAGGTCGAGATTGAAGCGCAGGGAACGCACGGGCTCCGAGTCTGATATCGGGCCAGCTCCAATGCCGTTGCCGGGACTCCATTCGTTGCCGCCTGTGCTCAATCGACGGTCAATGCGTGAAAGGCAGATTGTATGACCAGCACGACCAAACCCAACGTACTGATCTTTCTCTGCGACCAGCTGCGAATCGATCTGTTGACCTGTTACCAGGAGACTCTGGTGCGAACGCCGAACATCTCGGCCCTGGCCGGGGATGCCTGCCTGTTCGAACGGGCCTATACACCGCTGGCTCTCTGTTCGCCTGCCCGCGCCAGCCTGCTCACCGGCCTCTACCCCCACGGTCACCACATGTTCAACAACTCCACCCCGCATTATTCCTACTGCGAACACCTGCGGCCGGACATGACGATGCTTCAGGACTGGATCGACGACGCGGGCGACTATGAGTCGGCCTGGTTTGGCAAGTGGCACATCGGTCCGGCGCAGGACCTGTTCGACTCCCGGTTCCACCGCACGCACGACGAGCCGCACGAAGGCGGGCCCGTCTTTCTGGACAGCTCGCACTGGCATCCCAACACGCGCATTGCCCCCCTTGTTCAGAGCGTGGGGCGCGGCGCCGCAGGCACGCTGGACGTGGGGATGGAGGGGTTTCCCGACGTGGCAGCGGCCCGCTACACACAGGAGTTTCTGCACAGTCGTGACACGACAAGGCCATTTTTCGCTACCTGTTCCTTCCCCGGTCCGCACTTTCCCTGGATGGTACCGGAAGAGTGGAGAATTCGCTACGACCCGGCTGACATCGAAATGTGGCCCAATCGCTATGACTCGTTTGAGGGCAAACCTATCAACCAGAGGAAGATACGCCTCTTGAACGAGTCCAAAGCCGGCGGTCTTTCTTCAGAGGAACAGGACCAGGAGCTTAAGGAGATGCTGGCCTGCTGCTTTTCTTACATAGAGTTGATCGACGAGATGGTGGGCGAGGTCGTATCAACACTCAAAGAGCTCGGCCTCTATGAAGATACAGCCATAATCTTCACTGCGGACCACGGAGATATGGCAGGTTCACACGGGCTGATGAATAAGGGCGCCTATATGTATGATGAGATCTATCGCATCCCAATGCTGCTTAAAGCGCCTGGACAGAGGAAGGCGATGCGCAGTAGTGCCTTTGTTCACTTGATGGACGTGACTGCCACTTGTCTGCATTTGATGACGGGTAGGGAACAGGACAGAATGGGCGAACGTAGCCTTCACGGACAGTCTCTGCTGCCGCTGGCCGCGGGGGAGGCGGAGTGGCCGCGTACGATGCATTACGCGCAGTATCACGGGGACCCGTGGGGTCACTACTCCTCCCGCATGGTGACCGATGGACGCTGGAAGCTGGTCTGGAACCTGACTGACCTTTGTGAACTCTACGATTTGGAGAACGACCCCCACGAGTTGCATAACCGCTTCTACGACCCGGCTTGTGAAGAGGTTCGTAGGGCCTGCTTCGATTATCTTCTGGCCGAAGCCAAGCGGACAGGGGACGCTCACGTCTTCTTGCTAAAGCCGGAACACGAGCTGGCTATTTCAGGGATCCCTGTTCCTGGAAGCTTCTGAGCCACCGGCGCCGCCGCTGACCCTGAGACGATACCTCATTTACCAACACTGCCCGTGAGTTAAATTCCGAAAGTAGAATATAAGGAGAATAACGATGAAATTTGGTGTCTTTCTTCCCAGCCACGGGCCGGCGAAATCGCCGCAGTCGGTCCATCAGGTGGCACAGTCGGCAGAGCAGTCTGGCTACGATTCGTTGTGGGCCGCCGATCATGTGCTTGTACATCAGCGTTTCAGTGATTTCTGCATGATCGAGACTTTTGTGACTCTGGGATATGTGGCGGCTATCACGGAGAAGATTACGCTGGGCACGACTGTACTTGTGCTGCCGCAGCGCGACCCAATCCTGGCGGCCAAGCAGGCGGCCGCGGTAGACCAGTATTGCAACGGGCGCCTGATTCTGGGGCTCGGCGTGGGCTGGATGGATGATGAGTACCGCTATTTGCGCACTGACTTCAGTAAGCGCGGCCGCATGATGGACGAGTGGATGGACGTGATGAGGGTCCTGTGGAGCGAGGACGAGCCCTCATTCCAGGGTGAGTGGATCAACTTCGAGGAAAGCGCGTTCGAGCCGAAACCGGCGCAGGAAGGCGGCCCGCCGTTCACGATAGGCGGGCTGAGCGACGCGGCTATCCGGCGTGCGGCGACGAAGGCAATTGGCTGGCATCCAATACAGATTTCGCCGGAGGAGGTCGCCGGCGGCGTGGCCAAAATGAAGGCCTGGGCAAACGGCGAGCCGCGTACAGTCGTTTTCCATGCCCGCGCTGAACTGGGTGATCAGGCGGACCCGGAAGTTTCGTTGATCAGAGGGTCGATGTCCGAAATCAATGATCTCATCGGGCGCTATGCCGAAGCGGGGGTCGAGCATATGCTGTTCGACTTCAATACGACCCCTACGGCCGGCGGCATTCAGGATCAGATGGAGAGGATCGCGTCCGACGTGTTCCCGGTCCATCAGACCGCGTAGGGGTTAAGATCGCACACCGGGCAGACCGACTACGGGGCGTGGATCTCCTCGATCTCTGCCCAGCCGCCGCTGTCCTTGGAAGCCTCCGCGGCGAGGCCGATCACATGGAGTTGGGCGACGGACTTTGCATCCGCGGGAAGCGGCCCGGTCCCAAGCTTTCCACGGAGAGCATCAACGTCGCTTTCTTCAGAGGCAGCTTCAGCCAGGGGCTCGCCAGTGACGGCGTCGAGAAACAGGGCGACACACTCGTTCATGCCGGGCCAGCCGGCGCGCGGCTCCGACTCAGCAATCATTTCGACGGACCAGTCGCTCTGGCCGCGTGTGCGCTGGCGCAGTTCGCCGGAGAAGAGATCGACGACCAGGTCGCCGTCTTCACCGTTCACTTCGACAGTCGTCTCCAACTCGACGACACAGCCGAGATTGACCTGTACGGTACCCCACGTACCGCCATAGTCGTAGAGTCCCTGGCACTGCTGCTGGGCGCGTCCCGGCAGGCCCTCGCCTTCAAGGAGCAAGACCCGGGAAGGCGTTGCGTCAAGGATGCGGTTGAGGGTGTCCACGTACCAGGGGGCGATGTGGTTGAGCGTGCTCAGGTCTGCTTCCGGGTCCGCGCCCCAGTTCGATTGTAGTCGCACCGATGCGGTATGGACCTGGCCGAAGACCCCGTCGCGCACACGCCTGGCTGCCTCAATGAAGACGGGAATGAAGCCGATTTCGAGGTCGGCGTGGGTGACCTGGGGCGCCTTCAGCAGGCGGTCCACCATCGGGCGGAGACGCTGGCGGCGGTTGGAGAGGGGAGGTTCATAGAACATCGGTACGCCGGCGTCGAGCGCTGCGGTCAGCGCTTCCTCGTGCGCGGCGTCGGAGACGGCGATGAAGACGGCATCAACGGGCGGGCCTTCCAACAGTTCTGCGGCATTAGAGAAGACGGCGACTTCCGGGCCGAGTTCGGAGGTGATGCGCTGTTGCGTGGCTGTGCTTGGCGCAGCAGCGGAGACAATGCGGGCGCGCCCGTCCCGCTGCATTGCGGGCAGGTAGGCCATCCGAGTCCAGTTGCCGTAGCCGATTAGTCCGACGCGAAGATTCATTTTGGATGCCCAGTTATTGCTGCTTCTGGAGTCTCAGACTGAAAAGGCCGTAACCTGCCAGAGCACTTTCAATGTCCGTTGTTTCTTAGACTAGTCCATCTCTAAGTAAATTGTACCACAGTCACAAACTTGGTAAACGATTTAACTGAAACGCAAAGAAAAAGCTATGAGCGTATACACGTCGACTTGCTACCTCGGTTTCCTAAATTCTAATAGTGGATTTCAGCCTCCTCTATGTTCAAGTGTGAAACGTTATCGTGGATTTTCTGTAATGGAACTTGCTCTTCCATATGTGACCTTAGGACTCAACCAGCGCCTTCGTAATTCTTGCCTAGAACACTCCTTAGATTTGACCAATTCTAGTTTCGTTTTGACAGGAGGGCGTACGGCCAGTCCTCTCTCTACCTAACGAAGGCAATAGTCCGGAAAATTAGTTCTGCCAAAATTAGCGAGGTCATTACTTGACGAGACAATGGTAAGCCTGCCCCCATGTCGATGCCTTTTCAGGCGGGTGAGAGCTGTGTAAAACAAGGCCTCATCCTCGGAGGACTCAACTCTGTTGATTTGTACTACCAGATGTCTTGCTTCCCAGCCTTTAAAGCTAAGCAACGTTGTGGCTTTTATCCTCGCGTCTCCTAAAAAAAAAGGGGGCTTATATCGCAAAGTCACATTGGTGATTTGATGCCCCACTTTCGCCCCTTTATGACTCTTTTTTAGGGAACTTGGTTGATCGCTCGCCCCACAGGGCACGAGCGACGTTCTCTGGCGTGTCGTCTATCTTGAGGGGTTTTTCTGGTCGCCCATGTATCTGCTTGGGTGAATTTTTTGACTTCTTGTGTTGTTTAGGTGACATGGTTGAGCCTCCTTCTGCCTGATCGGAGAGGGCATATGCCCTCTCCTGTTTTTCGCACCCTAATGAACCCGCTAATTGCTGGTGTACCACTCCAAATAACCGTCGCAACCATCATCGTCATCATAGATCAGGCGTTGAATGAAAGAGTTTGTGGCGATGCGTGAAATAAATTCGAGCCGCCAGCCAGCACCGCCCATGTCCATGTTTCGCAACTTTTCCTCCAAATGTGGAGGGCTGAACCAGTCAATCGGTTCTGCATATTTCTGGAGAAGTTCGTAAGTGTCCGCAAAATCAAGGTCGCACACCTCAGATGTCTTCACAAAGTATTCCTGATAGACATTGAGAATTCTGGTTTGTTCGTCCTCTCTCTTGTCAGAAAACTTGCCCCAACTTGAGTCGTAATCATCCACCGCTAACTGATGGACAAATCCGCGTGCCTCGTCGGGAAACGGTGTCGGAGTCGGCGTAACAGTTGGTGTCACGGTAGGCCACGGCATTGCTGTCTCCAATGCCACAATCCGTGTTTTGAGTGCCTGCACTTCACTCTTTGTCGCCGCCACTTCCGCAATTTCTTTGATGATCTCTTGTGACTCAAGCACAAGACTCATGACCTTCTCCATGTATTCTTGCCAAGTAAGTTCCTGCCCTTCCTCTTGCGCTTGCAGTTGCGCGGCAAAAAACATCGTAAGCACGACAAAAACTATCCCGATGACGAAAGGCTTGTGTTTGGTTCGCATGAGGGGTGCCCTCTTGGTGACTAAGATGATTGGTTGCCACCACAGCGAACAATGATCTTGCAATCAGCAAGAGGGCGCAATGCGCCCAACCAACTTTCGTCACGATTACAAGCATCTTGTTCACTGTGGTGACGACACCTTATCACCATCTTGATCAGGTCGCAACCTCATGAACCTCTGGCCGTTAGTCCCCTCTCGGTATTTGCATTTACCCCTCTTTGTCGTTACTCTACTAGAGGTTGGTGGCTGCGTGCTGACCCTGTATATTTCCTTACAGGGAGGCATGAATGCCGGTCGATTGGGCGGAAGTCCTCGTTCAACTGCTTTGGTTCATTCTAAAGCTGCTGGTAAAACGGTGGGAGAAAAACCGACCCAAAGGCAGAAGACGTGTCTAGGAAACGGATTCTCCACCGGATTACACTGTAGGTTCTTCTATGTGGGTCACTGTAAGTCGATGACTTGCTTATTGGCATTTGCAGATTGTGTGAGTTAGAATCACACACGTGATCAGCCAGTTGGTACGCAGCTCACCAACCTCACTCATCTTGCAATTTACCCTCCCCATTTTCTCATCTTGGTGACAATCAAGGGTTATGCTACCCTGGAAAAGGCTTCCTGCTCCCCCCATGCCTTCGTCCAAACCGTCCATGTAGAGTCGGACTACTGGACGGCGGCCGGAGCAGGAAGCCGCCCCTCAAAACCGAATTTCATCAATCGGCGGGTATGCCGGACCACCTGCAATCAGATCGCTGTAGCGGAGACGTTTTCCAACCATGCCCTGCGCCATGCTCTTCATCTGCGCAATCGTGTCATTTGAACGGTCGTTGTGTCGCCCGGAAAACTCGTTGATGTAACGGTGCAGGTGCTTGGGAGAAAAGTGATGATAAACCCCCATATAACCTCGTTTCATCATGGCCCAAAACGACTCCAAACCGTTCGTGTGCGCCTGATCCCGCACCCAGTCACCTACACTATGGCTGACCGCCTGATGCTCTCTGGGAAGCCCTGAGTACGCCCTGGCTTCGTCTGTATAGACAGTTGAACCAGATGTGGTGTTTTCCACCACAAACGCCTGTAGCGTCTCTTTGTCAGTTGCCTCCACAACTTCCGCCTGCACCTTGTTGGTTTCCCTGTTCTTCATACCCACAACAGCCGTCTTGCCGACTGTGCCGCGCCCGGCATTCAGTTTCTTGTGCGCATGTTTATTGCTTTCCTTGCCGCCGAAGTAAGACTCATCGACCTCAATCTCGCCCTCAAACAAGTCGTTGACCTCGGCGTAGGACTCACGAATGCGACTCAGCATGTGCCATGCGGTTTTCTGCGTTACGCCGAGATCACGGTGCAATTTCATCGAGGAAACACCCTTGAGGCTTGTCGTGACCAGATAGAGCGCAATCACCCATTTCTGAAAACCGATTTTTGAACCGTGCATCACGGTGCCAGTCTTGGCAGAAAAGTGCTTCTTGCACGAATTGCACCTGAATGGCATAGTCTTGTGAGCCGAATTCTCTTTCACGTTGTCGCTGCCACAATGCGGACATCGCACACCATCAGGCCATCGGGTATTGACGAACCATTCCTCCGCGGCTTCGTCATCAGGAAACCGACTGAACAACTCCGGTATTGTGATGCCATTTCGATAGTGTTTTCCCGGTGCCTTGTGTGCCATATCTCCCCTGCGCATTTTTCGATTATGGCACTATCATATCCCATTTTGAGAGTCACTTCCTGCCGTCAGGCTAATGTCAGCCTGACGGCCGTTTAGGGCGGCGATCCTGCAATGTCACTTTGGTATATAAGCCCCAAAAAAAGACAGTTTCCGTCGGCGGGAATCTATGTTCTCATGAGTGCTGTCAAGTCCGCGATCCGATGAATCGTCCATCCCAAAAGTATGCAGTACATTTATGTTATGCTGGCTGCACCTCTCAACAAATTTGAGCCCGTGACTGTTATCTTGCACCAGAAAAATGATGTCGGGAATCGCAGTATCTTCCTGCAGGAATTGCATGTGACGCCGCACTTCCTCGAAGGATACCTCGGTCAAAAGGTCTTCTGAACACACTTGCACCCATCGTAAATCTGGTGGGGCTTCAAAATTAAACTCAAGTTGTTTGGGTACAGGTAAGTCGACATCTACGCCAGAAGGCAACAGAAAGTCGTCCGAATAAGCCTTCAAGATTGGTGACAAGACAG
Source organism: Caldilineaceae bacterium SB0664_bin_27 (assembly GCA_009838625.1). Classification (GTDB taxonomy): domain Bacteria; phylum Chloroflexota; class Anaerolineae; order Caldilineales; family Caldilineaceae; genus Bin5. The sequence continues at coordinate 2,635 of VXRG01000074.1, read as the reverse complement.
ATGGCAACCGATGACTATCCCTTAGTTCCTTCCACGGGCCGGAAAAGCCTGCTCCCGTCATTGCCTTTTCAGTCCAGCTTTCCGCAGTTCCATAGACGTTCTGCGTTTTGTCGGCGACAAGAAGCATCTCGCCTTTGGGCTTTAACGTTTTTCGAAGAGTCTGCCACCAATCCAGTCGATAGTCTTGGCCTTCATCGACCAGTACGGCATCATACTTCGGAATATCCTCACACATTTTAGGGTCAGAATAGATCTGCGTTACAAGATTTGCCATGTGAGTGTTCAGCACATCTTTCCGAGGGAATCGTTCCCAAAGACTCCTGTATTTCTCTTCAACTCCAGCAATTATGCAGATCCACTTACACCATCCGTGAAAGTGGCGGAAGTCTAACTGCCTCCGAATGACTTGCCGGCGAGTTCTTCGTTGTCCTATGATGGTTCGGATATATCGAGAAACGAGATCACGGAGGTAGTTCATTAATGTAATGTTAAAGGTGCACACAAGAACTTTCTTCTCTTGACTAGCAAGCTCTGCGGCGCGAGCAGCTAGTGCCAAACTCTTGCCCGACCCTGCCGGTCCTTTAACACGACGAAAGCGGGAAACTGTATGCACTCTTGCGATCTCTTGCTGATCCAAATTGAGTCTTATAGGTTTACGCTGATCTTGGCTAAAACCTGGCTCTTGCAGCCATCCTCTGAGGTCTGCAGCAGTATCAGTTGACATAATCTTCGAGGGCATTCTCTTCCCCCATCTTCTGCTCTCAGGGAACAAATCGCCAACATTCCCTTCAGAGACAGTCTCCGATCCTGAAATTGGATATATGTCACGATGTTCCCTCATTCCTTCACTTTGGGCAGCAAAGAGTATTCGGTTAACTTCCTCTTGAGGGATGTTCGTGAAAATGAGACCGGCAGTAATTGCAGCAATTCCAGACTTGTCATTGAGACGCGGACAGTAGAGTTCGTAAATCTCTTCCTTGTAGAGTCTTATTTGACGAATTGGCTGCTTGACCGAGCGTCTTCGGACCGCATTCTGCAGAGTTTCCAAGGTCCAATCTTTGATTTCATACACAGCGATGCCCGCGAATGGGTTGAGAAGAACCAAGTCAGGTCTTAAGCCATTGAGATGCGGTTGCACGTACATCTCCCATTCAGAAGACAGCTTGGCATCAAACAGTTCGGCAACCTGACGTTCGCCTGCGGTAAGTGGTGTTGGCAGCAAGTCCCACTGGTCTTTGGGCGGATCGATAATTCGACGCATTCAGAGCCTCCCAATTAGATGGCGGACCTAGCTTGGTACGTGCCTATTCAGACGCTGGAAGTCATTCGGTAGCCTTTTCATTTGGATATACAAAAGGCTGTCGTTGGGGTGCAGGATAACTTCCAATATGGAAGTACCGTCCACTCCATAGAAGATGCAAATCGGAGTAGCGGTGCCCCACGTCTGGTGTGGGGCCAACGTCAGTCTTGGTGTGTTGAGGCAGGCCGTTGCATCACTTCATATCAGTGGGTCTGGCCAGCGAACGAAGGCCAGCGCGCCCGCGAGCCGGCTGAAGTCCGCCTTTGTCAGGTCTTCCCGGTAGGGGAGCGCCTTCTGGATCGCGTCCGGTTGACTGGCATAGCGGCTGACGATCTTTTCGGCGTTGATCTGGGCGTCGCCGTACTGCAGGACGAGAAAACAGACGCACTGATAGCCGTGCTGGCGAGCGTACCAGGAACCGACGTCGATCAGGCGAATCACCTGGTCGCGCTTGCGGTCGAAATTCGTGAATTCGCTTACGCCGGAGTGACACTTGGCCTCGACCAGTACAATCGCGCTCTTTCCTAGCGTGATCATCAGGTCCGGTTCGGAAGCGCCCTCTGCCTTCTGGCGGCTCGGAGGCGGAGGGAGCTTGGGCCAAAACTCCATCTTCGCAGTCGAAATGTCCTTAAAGACCTGGGGCGGCACCGCGCCAAAGAATGACTGTCTTATAAGCTGAGTCAGTACGCGTGTCCTCTGCGGTTCGTCTCTGAGCAAGGGGCTGAAATAGTGCCAGGTGCGGGCATCCTCGGAGTTCTCGCTGAGAACCTTTGGCAGTCCTTCCGCTATCGACGGCGGAAACCTGTCCGTCAATTTGCTCCGGAATGCCGGGTGGGCAATATCGGTCTGTCTCAGTAAAGGATGATCTTCCGGCCGCCTCCACACCCTGGTTCTGGTGGAGCTGACAACAAACTCGTTCAATTTCCTGCCTTTCATGCTATTCGGAGGAAGGTCTTAGCTTTCGATCCGTCCCCGACAAAACTTGTACAACTCATTTTACGTATTCCGACTCGTACTGACAATTCGCAAAGATTCAGGGTACGTCCCAATGTTGGGGCGAGCTCTCGTATACCTCCGGCAGCGCAAGCGCCGCCTCTCCCCATCTCCTCAAGGCTTCGGTAGGGACAGGCCTTGTTCCTGCCCTCCCCACAGTGTTGCTCACGCCTCTCCCCTTTTCCTGGGGCGCAGTCCAAAGTGGGCGTGGGAATCAGGCTACTCTGGGGCGTTACACCGGGATCCACAGCCCACTACTCAGGAGAATCACAAATTTGTTATACACGCCAAAATTGGACGCGTTTCATATACATCGGCAGGCAACCAGGCTTGGGGCGTTCC
>VXRG01000150.1 GCA_009838625.1 Caldilineaceae bacterium SB0664_bin_27 | reverse complement strand
CCTCCGTTCCACTGACCGCTGGCATTCCGCATTGTGCCTGCCATTCCAGCCCTGCCTCCACTAACCTCTGACTTCTGCCGTTCTGACCACTGCAGTTCTGACCACTGCAGTTCCAGCCGGGTGCTTCCCGGATTTGGGCGCGGCAGGGGTTGGGGGCCAGCGCCTAGTGATTAGTGACTGCGGCACTTGAATGAGGATAGGCGCGGCGAGACAGCGGGGCGTTGCGCGGACAGGCCGTATTCGGAAGCAAACTGCTTTGCTGACAGAGATCAACGATCCGTTCAGTTCGACGGCTCAAGGGTGAAGGAATTGAAGGTGATGTCCTGTTTTGTCCTGTTTTGTCCTCGTTTAAGGGGGGAGGTACGATATTTTATTTTTTTCTATCATGTGGGGCCGAACTGTTGCATGGGCTGGATCCACCATTTCTTGTGTGATTACCGTAGAGAATTCGGGATGCAACCGTTTTCGCAGGGCAATGGCAGCTTATCCGGTCTGCCAGCATTGCCGCAGTTAGCAAGAGGGTCGAAGAAGGGCGGAACCGCAGTGGTTTGAGGCGGCGCCTGCGCTGCCGGAGATATATGAAAGTTCGCACAAACATTGGGATGCACTCTCCGAAATTGGACGAGTTTCATATACATCGGCAGGCAACCAGGCTTGGGGCGTTCCCTTTCTGCTCCGTGCTGCAAACTTGTACAAAACCTGTACGCCCTGGACAGACCACCAACCGCGAACAGCCACATTTCCGCGCCGATTTTGCGGCCAGAATCAGCCCGAAAACACGCTCCCGCGACGCCTCTATCGCCGCCGCTTTTGGGCCAATTTTTTGCGAAAGTGATGCATCACTAGTGATGCACTGCTTTCGCACCGTTTTTCGCCCTTTTTCTCTCTGGTCAGGACCCCAATATCCAGTAATGCATCACTTTTTGGGAAAATGCAACGACTTCGCGGTCCCTTTCGCGCTCTCCGCCGCACCTCCGAGAGACCGTCCGTCAGCCACGGAAATGATGGGCCGGAGTCCCCCGCAAAAGCTGTACAAAATCGGCAAAGTCCGCGCATCCCCGCCCGTCCCCGCAAGCCAAAATAAACATATGAACGCATCCCAATAGTGACGAACTTTCATATGATTCAACCAACGAAAACACCGCGGCCAGCCCGCAATCCGATCTCCTGCAGAGGCGCCAGCAGTCCCCGTTCCTCGCGCTTCGCCTTTGTTCCCGCCCTAAATCTGGACTGCACTCTTCCACTTACTGCTTGACCACTTATTTGTTGTCTGATAGCATGGCCGGGCCTGTCCCCCCTTATCCCGTCAAACTCAGTGAACGGATTGAAACAGCAGCTCCTCAGACCACACGTCAAAACATAAACGAGATTCCAAAAGGACTTGATATGCCCGACTCGCGTCCAAATATTCTCTTTGTCATGTCGGACGACCACGCCTCACACGCCATGAGCTGTTACGGCAGCCGGATCAACCAAACCCCCCATCTCGACCGCATCGCCGACGAGGGCATGCGCTTCAACAACTGCTTCTGCACTAACTCGATCTGCACGCCAAGCCGCGCCGTCATCCTTACCGGCACCTACAACCACATCAATGGCGTGACAACGCTTGCCTCGACCCTAGACGGCCGGCAGGTTACTATGCCGAAATTGCTGCAGGCAGCGGGATACCAGACCGCTATCGTCGGAAAATGGCACTTGGGCCACGGCGGTGTTAACGATCCGACCGGATTTGACTATTGGAACGTACTCCCGGGCCAGGGCCTTTACCACGACCCCGAAATGATCGAGATGGGCGAGCGGAAAGTCTTTCCCGGCTACGTCACCGACCTGATCACCGATTTCTCGCTGGACTGGCTCCGGGCGCGCGATCCGGAGCGGCCGTTCATGCTCATGTGCCACCACAAAGCGCCGCATCGCGCCTGGGAGCCGGACGAGAAGCATGCGCTGATGTATGAAGACGAAGAGATCCCCTACCCGGAGACCTTCAACGACGACTACAGCAACCGCGCCGCCGCGGCTGCCGCCGCCGAGATGCGCATCGACCGCGACATGACGCTGACCGATCTCAAACAGCCCACACCTGAAGGCCTGACACCGGAGGAGGAAAAGAAGTGGAAGTACCAGCGCTACATCAAGGACTACCTGAGCTGCGTAGCTTCCATCGATGACAACGTGGGTAGGCTGCTCGACTACCTGGAAGAGGAAGGGCTGGCGGAGAACACCATCGTGGTCTACACGTCCGACCAGGGCTTTTTCCTGGGCGACCACGGCTGGTATGACAAGCGGTTCATGTACGAGGAGTCGCTGCGGATGCCGCTCATCATCCGCTATCCGCGTGCCGTGGCCGCGGGGGCGGTCAACGACCAGATGGTGCTCAACGTCGACTTCACGCCTACCCTGCTCGAATACGCCGGCCTGAAAATCCCGGACCATTTCCAGGGGACCAGCTTCTGTCCTCTACTTGCGGGAGAAGCGCCGCAGGGCTGGCAGACGTCGATGTACTACCGCTATTGGATGCACCTGGCACACCACCACGTCTACGCCCATTACGGTGTTCGCACAATGCGTTACAAGCTGATCTACTACTATGCCGACGGTCTGGATCAGCCTGGCGTCATCGATGAGTCCAAGGAGCCGGAGTGGGAGCTGTTCGACCTCGATGCCGACCCCTATGAACTGAACAACGTATACGATGAACCCGCTTATGCCGACGTTGTTGAGGAACTAACCGAAGAGCTGCACCGCCTGCAGGCGCGCGTGGCCGACCAGCCGTACGACCACCCAACCGCCGCCGGAACCTGGCGGCAGTGAGGCCATAGCCCTTACTGAAGCAAAATGTGGCTCTTGCCAGAGAGTTGAAGATGCAATTTGAGGACTTCGGCAGCCTAGCCCCGTTCCGTAGCCAGGGCAAAGAGGTGCTGCCGTCCCAACCAGAGCGCGAGAGCGCCCAGGGCCGCCGAGAAGAATACTCCGCTGACCGCCACGGCCACAACTCCGCTGACCGAATAGATGCTGCCGGTACCAAGACTTCCACAGGCAGACGCGATAGCAACCATCGCTTCGTTGATGCCCTGAACGCGCCCCCTTTGCCGCGAACCTTCCAGCGCGGCCGACAGCAGCGAGGAGCCTGCGATATAACTGAAATTCCATCCCAGACCGAGCAGAAAGAGTGAGACGAACAGGACCGGAAGCTCCGTCGAGAGCGGCATCATGATCGCTGCCAGCACCTGCACGAGCGCTCCGGCAAAGATCATCGGCACCTTGCCTACGCGCCCCGCCAGCCAGCCGCTGAGACCCGAGAGACCGAACATGCCCAGGGTGTGCGCCATCAGCACGTAGGATATCGCATCCGCCTTGTAGTCGGCGCGGTTCATGTGAAGCGGCGTAACAACCATCAGCAGTGTCATGACCATTTGGCCGATCGCCATCGCCGCCATCGCCAGTTGTACGTCCGGCAACTTAAGCAAGTTCTTGACCTGCCTCAGCCCCCTGGAAGCCTCCTCGCCTCCGACCTGGTTCGCGAGCGAGTCATCCTCCGAGCCCCCTGCTGCCTTTGCACTGTTTTCCTCCCGGGCGATCTGCTCGGCCAGCTCTTTCGGGTCAGGCCGCAGCGCCACTAGCAAGAGTATGAGTGCGATAACCATCAACGCCGCGCCGATCCAGAATGGTCCTACATGCTCATGGAATCCCCGCTCTCTGGCCACTCCTACTGCCGGTTCCACCAGGAGCGGGCCGCCGATGGCGCCCACCGTGCCGGCGAACACGATGAGCCCGATCACTTTGGCCTGCTGCGCCAACGGAAAGATCTCAGCCGCGGCGTAGCGTGTCTGCTCCAGCGCGGCCCGGCCTACGCCCAGCAAAATGGCGCCTCCGAGAAAGAATACCAGCGATCCGGCGCTGATTGCAGACGCCGAAACGAGCATTCCAAAGATCACAAAGGAAAGGCCCACCGCCAGCCCGATGCGCCGGCCCGCCTTGTCCAACAGCCAGCCGAGAGGATAGCCAGCTCCGGCCCGACCAACCATGGACAGGGCGTTGGGCAGGCCAATCAGTTGTATTCTGCCGCTGAGAGAGTAGGAGATGATGGGGGTCAGCACGAAGCTGGCGATCATGGCGGCACTGTTCAGGCTGCTGACCACGAAAAGCGTGATGATGAGCCGCCGCTGAACGGGGGACATCCGTATCATGGGGTACGAGTCTTTCACAAGTCCGACCATCCGGACTCTTCGCAGTCCGGGGGCAGGAGGTCCTGCACTTGGATGGCGTAGGGTACATTGTAAACAGTCATCAGGCAAAGAGCAATTGCGGACAGTTCTGACACTACCGGACCACTCTCTTCCTCTCCGTCGCATCGGCGGCTTGAAAGGAATATTGAGGCAGATTCTTGCGGCGAAATGGGGGTTGTGGTACGGTTCAACCGGTCTGAGCCGGGAACAGTTGTTTTCGACCGTCAGAGTTGAATCCTCCACCTCGATACAGAAGACTCTCCTGAGCCAGCTGCCGTACCGGTTCGGCTCCTGCGCTCCACTACTGAGATCCGTCAGCTCACCAATTGCGAAGGAAAGCGCGATGGCATCGAACGCTAAACCGAATATCGTCCTGTTCGGCATCGACTCGTTACATGCCGATCACATGAGTTGCTATGGATACGAACGGCTTACCAGCCCCTACCTGGACCAATTCGCCGCTCAAGGTGTCCTCTTCGAGAACACTTTCAGCGCTCATATTCCCACAACCAGCGCTTACGCCTCCATGCTGACCGGCATGGACGTCTTCTCGACACAGGTCGTGGCCCTCCGCCACCAGGGTCCCTTGCGCCCGGAAGTGAAGACGCTGGCAGAGATCTTGCGCGACGAGGGCTACCACACCATCTGCGTCGGCTTCGACGGCAACCCCAGCAGTAGAGGATTCGACGAGTATCTCAGCTACCAGGCCTGGGGTTCCTGGGAGGAGGGTCGGCAGCCGAAAGCCCAGCGACTGAACGAACAGGCGATTCCCGCGATCGATCGCATGGTGGCGGAAGACAAACCCTTTTTCCTCTTTCTGCGTCACATGGACCCCCACGCGCCCTACCTGCCGCCCGAGCCCTACGAGCGCATGTTCTTTCACGGTGACGAGTGCGATCCGAGCAACAAGTCGATGGAGCCTGTGCTCGCGTTTAAGCCCTTCCGCGACTTTCTCGCCTCGTGGCTGCCGCCGGGCATCACGGACAAGGACTATGTCATCGCCCAATATGACGGCTCAATCGCATACATGGATGCTGCGATCCAGTCGATCTTCACTGCGCTAGAGGAGCACGGGATCTTCGACGAAACTATCGTGGCGATCAACGGCGACCACGGCGAGACACTCTACGATCACGAGTGCTGGTTCGATCACCACGGCATCTATGACAACGTCCTGCACGTGCCGTTGTTATTGCGCTACCCGCCCAAGCTGCCGGCCCACCACCGCGTGTCCGGCTTCAACCAGCACAAGGACCTCGTGCCCACCCTGCTCGAACTGGCCGGCATCGACGCCGGCATCGACTTCGATGGGCGCTCCCTCCTGCCGATGGTTGATGGACAGGTCGCTTCCCACGAGAGCGAAATCTACATCACCGAATGTACATGGATGCGCAAACACGGATGGCGCACGCCCCAATGGAAACTGATGCTGGCACTGGAGCCGGACTTCCATTTCAAGCCGCCGGTGGAGCTCTACAACCTGGTCGAAGATCCCTTGGAAAACTGCAATCTTGCCGACGAACTGCCCGGCGTCGTGGCGGCCTTGACTGCGCGGTTGGACGCCTGGGTGGCCAAACGCGAAGCGGAGACCGGGCTCCCGAACCCGATCCACCACCAGGGCGACTGGCACGGCCTCAAAGGGGTCGGTCCTTTCACCAGTTCGCAACAGGCCTACGACTCGCTCTACATCGGCGATGCCAGCGCGGCCCGCCGTCTCCAGGCCAAGTCGCGAGAGGTCGAGGAAGAGGAATAGGGGCAAGAAAGACGTAATGGCTTCGTCTGGGAAACCGAACATCGTCATACTCGGCATCGACTCTCTTCGGGCCGACCACCTCAGTTGCTATGGATACGACCGGCTGACCACGCCCCGTCTGGATCGTTTTGCCTCCCAGGGCGTGCTCTTCGAGAACACATTCAGCCCCCATATCCCGACGACCAGCGCCTACGGGATGATGCTGACGGGCATGGATATCTTCACCTCGCAGCTGGTGGCGCATCGTCCCAAGGGCCCACTGCGGCCGGAAGTAAAGACACTGGCCGAAATCTTGCGCGCCCAAGGCTATTCCACTGTCTCGGTGGGCTTGTCGCGCAGGGCCAGCGCCAGGGGCTTCGACGACTATCTGAACTTCCCGCAGATGGGAAGCTGGTCTGACGGCCGCGTGCCCAAGGCGCAGCGGTTGAATGAGCTGGCGCTGCCCGCACTCGACCGCCTTGCGGCCGCAGACAAGCCGTTCTTTCTCTTCCTGCGCCACATGGACCCGCATTCCCCCTACCTTCCGCCGCAGCCTTTCGAGCGCATCTTCTATCATGGAAACGAAAGCGATCCCGACAACCGGTCGATGGAACCGGTCTTCGCCTTCGAGCCGTTCAAGCATACGCTCATCGACATGCTGCCGCCAGGGATCAGCGACCGCAACTACGTAAATGCCCAGTATGAAGGGGCAATCGCCTATATGGACGCGTGTATTCAGTCAATCTTCACCGCGCTCGAGGCGCTCGGCATCTTTGACGAGACAATCGTTGCCGTCAACGGCGACCACGGCGAGGAGCTTGACGAACACGGCTTCTGGTACGATCACCACGGCCTCTACGACAATGTGCTACATGTGCCTCTGATGCTGCGCTATCCGCCCAAGGTGCCGTCCGGTATGCGGGTAGCCGGCTACAACCAGCACAAAGACCTGGTCCCAACGATTCTCGAACTCGCTGAAATAGACGCCGGCATCGACTTCGACGGTCGCTCTCTGCTGCCGATGATTGAGGGCGAGGTTGCGTCACATGAGAGCGAAATCTACATCACCGAGTGTGCCTGGATGCGGAAACACGGATGGCGGACGCCGCAGTGGAAGTTGATCCGCGCGCTCGAGCCGGATTTCCACTTCATGCCCCCGGTAGAGCTGTACAACCTGGTCGAGGACCCGGAGGAAACCTGCAACCTGGCCGGCGAACTGCCCGAAGTTGTATCCGCCTTAACGGCGCGGCTGGAGTCCTGGGTGAGCAAGCGGGAGGCCGAGTCCGGGCTGCCCAATCCCATCCACCACCAGCCCGGCTGGCACGATATCGAGGGCATCGATTACTTCACCAGTTCGCAACAGGCGTACGACAATCTACGCATCGGGCGACCCAGTCAGGAGGCGTTGCAGCAAGAGCGGGCGCTGAAAAGCGCGAAATCAGGAGAGTCTTAAAGCAAGGCGATTCGAGACCGGAGCGGCTGCGTTTGAACGCGCCGGCCCGCAAGGTCGCCTCACACTGGAGCAACACTCATGAAACTTGGCGCAAATTCAGTCCTGTTCGGCGGCTACGACATGGAGACCGCCTTCCGCAGTATCGCCATGGCCGGCTATGACGGAATCGAAGTGGCCGCAATCGACAGCATGGCCGAGCATCTCGTCTTGGACCGTTGGCAAGAGCTGGCGCCGGAGATTAGGCAGCTCGCCCAGACCTACGAGCTGGAGCTGCTGGCCATGGAACAGCCCAGCCGCGATCGGGACCTGATGGAGAAGGCGATGCAGGCGGCCGTCGAGTGCGGCATTCCCATCGTCAATTGCGGGCCGGGCGGTGAAAGCGGCAACGAGGAAAGCCTCCTGCAGACCATCGACGAGCTGGGCGAGCTCTCGCAGATGGCGGAAAAATACGGAGTAACCCTGTGCGTAAAGGCGCACGTTGGTGCAAGTATATTTGACACGCCAACGACGCTGCGAGCGATGCTGGCGATCAATTCACCCAACTTCGGCATCGACATGGACCCGTCGCATATTTACCGCGCTGACGAGAACCCGGTCGATGCGATCGCCGCCGTCATTAGCCGTGTCAAGCACGTCCACATTCGCGACTGCAAAGGACGCCAGCAAGGTCCGGGGAAGCCTGAGCTGCAGGCGAACGGCCGCGGCGACATCGATCTGGTAGGCTATGTTCGTGTCCTGCACGAAAACGGCTACGACGGACCGCTGAACCTTGAGGTGATCGGCGCGCGGGAGTACAGTCTGGAGCAGTGCTGCATTATCGCTGCCGAAAGCCGGGGCCACATGCAGGCCTGTCTACAGGCGTGCGGCGCCCGCTGAGTCGACCTGAAAAACTCTCAAGCCTCCCGTTGAATGGGATAGTGAATCACTACGCAAACTCACACTTTCCAATGAGGAGTAACCAATGCTCACCGCAGCACAGATTGAGCAATTCCAAGCCGACGGTTTTCTGAATGGCGGGCAGGTGCTCAACAACGACGAAGTGGAAAAGCTGCGCACCGAAGTGATGCGTGTCATCGACGAGCGGGAGCGCGACGACATTCCCCAACCTGTTCATGTGCGCAATATGAGTCGGGACGATGGCAGGGCGGTCTGGCAGATCGTCAATATCTGGGAGGCCAGCGGTCCCTTTAGGAAACTGATAAGCCGGGAAGACATTACGACGGGCATTGCCCAGCTCACCGGCGCCAGCGAACTGCGCATCTGGCACGACCAGATTCAATATAAGCCGCCGCAGACAGGCGGCACGACGCACTGGCATCAGGACGCTCCGCTTTGGCCCATCATCAGGCCGATGACCGAGGTTACGGCCTGGGTTGCGCTGGATGACGCCGACGAAACGAACGGTTGCATGTCGATGGTGCGGGGATCGCACATGTGGGGCAACAAAATTGAGTATCTGAAGCAACTGGAAGACATTCAGGAGATGCCGACCGAGTACGAAGGGCGGCCGCTGCGGGTTGCGAGCTGCCCGGTGAAGAAGGGCGAAGTGCACTTCCACCACGCGCTGACCTGGCACGGCTCCCACGACAACGACAGCGACCGTCCCCGCCGGGCAATTGCACTGCATTACATGACGAACGAGACCTTCTACGTTGCCAGCGGTGAGCATGTGATGAAAGCGTTTGTCGAAGTGCAAGACGGCGAGCAGTTGCGCGGCAAACACTTTCCGCAGGTGTATCCGAACGGATAGGTCACTGGCGGCACGCTGGTTGGACGCAGAAGGTTTCGCGACTGTTAACACGGGAAGAGTCGGGCAGAGCGTCAGGCCCGGGACACTTGGTTTGGAGCGGAGAATCCCCAGATGATTCGAATTGGCATTGTCGGCTGCGGCCGCATTCTGAACGCGCATCTCCACGGTTACAGGCTGCTGCGGGAGGCGGGAATTGACAACTTCCGCATAACGGCGCTGTGTGCCCGCAAAGAAGAAGATGCGTTCATGTTCCGCAAGCGCGGTGAAGGGCCGCCGCCGCGGGCCGCAGTGCTGGCGCCGGAAACGGGTGATCCCCTGGCGGCGCCCCACATCTACCTCGATGAGTTCCAACCGGACACTGAAGTCGACGTCTTCACCGACTACGAGGAAATGATTGCCGCGGGCGTGGTCGATGCGGTCAACGACTTTACGACACTGTCGATGCATCACCAGATCGCCGCTGCTGCTTTTGACGCGGGCTTGCATCTGCTCGTCCAGAAACCGCTTGCAATCTCAGTTGCCGCGGCCCGAAAGATGGTCGACGAGGCTAGGGCGAACGGACTGACGCTCGGCCTGTTTGAAAACGTCCGCCAGTCAGCAGGCACGCGCGCGGCCGCTTGGGCGATCCGGGAGGGCCTGATAGGAGACCTGCAGCTTGCCCTGTTCGGCGGAATAGGCGGGCTTTGGTCTCCGGACAAGATCGTGGCTGAAACGCCATGGCGCCATCGCAAGCTCGAAGGGGGAGGCGGAGGCGCCATCGATATCGGAGTGCACGTTATGCACATGGTCCGGTACGTCTGTGGCGAAGTCGCGGCGGTCAGTGGCACGGTCCGCACTTTCGAGCCGCTGCGCTACCTGCACGGCGACCCGGCCGCCGGCCCCAGCGTCGAAGCCAACGTGGACGACACCTATCTCGCGACCGTCACTTGCGAGGGCGGCGCGCTGGCGCAGCTTATGTGGTCCTGGGGCGGCCATGGCGAAGAGACCCCGATCCCCGGGGCTCCTGTCTATTACGGCAGCAAGGGCTGCATCAAGGGCGGCGAGATCATCCCTGACAATGGCAGCCGCCGCAATCTCCAGGATGCCTTCTGGGCCGATGCGGACCCGGCGCTTCTGGACGTTCAGTTTCCGCAAGTGGGGCCGAGCAAGACGCGCCTTACAGATCCTTTCGCCATCCAACAGTACGACTGGCTGGAGGCCATTGCCCGAGGCGGCCAGCCGGAGACCGACGGAGAAGAGGGTCTGCGGGATTTGGCCGCCGCGCTTGGCATGATCGAGTCTTCCCTGCTTGGGCGGACCGTGTCGATGGATGAGTTGCTTGCAGGAGAAGTGTGTGGTTACCAGAAGGAGATCGACGACCACTTCGGTCTTGGCTAGAGCGAAGAAGCTTGGTTTCTCGTCCTTTTGAAAGCAAACTTTCGACACTACTTTTCGTGAACTGTGGCGATCGAATAGACGAAAAAGTGAAGACAGGCGCCCTCTACGTGAAAATCGTGGAATGGTCAGAAGAAGACAACTGCTATGTCGGCAGTTGTCCCGGACTTTTCTATGGGGGATGCCATGGAGAAGACGAAGAGGCGGTTTTCGCTGAACTTTGCCGCATCGTAGAGGAGACTATTGAACTCTATACTGAGGAAGGCAAGCCTTTGCCGTCTCCAACAGCGGGTAAGGACTATGCAAACAGAATGCTTGAAATTGCCTGAAAGAGTGAGGCCGCGCTGACTTCCTTCTCCGATATGCTGGAATGAGAATCCGGTGCCATTGCCAGGAAATTCAAGAAGAGAGAAATCTATGAAACGCGTCGGGATCGTCGGAGCTGGTGGAATCTCCAGAACGCACGCAGACCGGTGGAGCCGGATGCCGGGTATTGATTTGGCCGGCTTCTACGACATCGTTGAGGACGCCGCCCTGGGGGCTGTGCAGCGATCCGGGGGCAAAGTGTTCAGCAGTTTGAACGAGCTGTTCGATGCCGTTGACTACGTTGATGTATGCACGCCTGGCACGGCCCACATCGGCCCGGTGGTGGCGGCGCTGGAGGCCGGACTGCCGACAGTTTGCGAGAAACCCCTTGCCAATTCCGTCGCCGACTGCGAACAGATCGTGGACGCCGCGGAACGCACAGGTACTCCCCTGTTTGTGGCGCAGGTTGTCCGTTTCTTCCCTCAGTTCGCCAAGGCCAAGCAGGTGCTGGACAGCGGCGCTATCGGCGCGCCGGGCGTGATTCGCACCGTCCGCAGCGGCAGCTACCCCGATGCCGGCTCCGCCTGGCGAAAGGGGCTGGCGATTACCAGCTACTATGCCGACTTTGCCAAGAGCGGCGGTGTGCTGCTGGACCTTTCCATTCACGACATCGACTATCAGCGCTGGTGCTTTGGCGAGATTGAGCGCGTCTTTGCGCGCGGGATGATGTTTGCGGGCAAGGAGCCGAAGGACCACGCCCTACTGACAATGCGCTTTGCCAATGGTGCCGTGGGCCATATTGAAGGCAGCTGGGCCTACCCCCGCGGCCGCTCCTCCACTCGCATCGAAATCGCCGGTACCGGGGGCATCATCGAATGGGATTCGCGGGCGCGGCAGCCCGTGGACATCGCCATTGCCCAGGATGACGGAAGTTTGGCGTCGTCCAGCAGCTCGCCCACGGCCCCCCAGCACGATCCATACTACGCCGAGCTCGCCCACTTTGTCAGCTGCGTCGAGGCGGAGGAGCCCTTCCTGGTGACACCGTACGACGGGCTGATGGCCGTGAAGGTCTCACGCGCCGCCATAGAAAGCCTGGAGACGGGGAGAGCGGTCACCATCAGTTGAGACGGCGGGATACGACGTTTCTCCTTTTGGACTCCTACGGGTTGCGACAAGTCGAACTGCTGGATGCAACGGAAACGAAGTGAAGGAAACCGAAACAATGGAAATTGCAGAGTCCCGGAGCCCCGAGTCTTTACCTGAAGTTCGTGTCGGGATGTTCAGTTTTGCCCACATGCATGCTGCCAGCTATGTCCACTTTCTTACGCAGATGGAGGGCGTGACACTGGCGGGAATCTACGACGATGACTATGATCGCGGCGGTCGTATTGCCGCCCAATTCAACGTGCCGTACTTCAGGCGGTCCGAAGGTCTGCTGGACCAGGAGCTTGACGGAGCGATCATCTGCTCTGAGAACGCCCTACATGCCCCGCTTGTCATTCAGGCTGCGGGCAGGGTCCGGGGTATATTGTGCGAAAAGCCGATTGCTACAACTGCCAGCGATGGTCAGGCGATGATCGACCGCTGTCGTGAGTCCGGGACGAAACTCCAGATCGCGTTTCCCATGCGCTTTTCGCCCCCGGTCATGGAGTTGAAGTCTCAGGTGGAGTCCGGCGTGTTGGGCGAAATATACAGCATCAAGACCACTAATCATGGCTCGATGCCGGGCCGCTGGTTTGTCGACGCAAAACTCGCCGGGGGCGGCGCCGTCATCGATCACACAGTGCATGTCGTAGACCTGATTCGCTGGATCTGGGGCACTGAAGTGGTGGAGGTCTACGCCGAGGTCGGCCGCGAACTCCTGCATCCCGGCCTTGGCATCGACGATGTCGGGCTGTTGAGCTTCCAGCTGGCAAACGGTATCTTTGGCACGCTTGACACCAGCTGGTCGCGGCCCCCCAGCTACCCTACCTGGGGAGACGTGAAGATCGATGTACTTGGCGAGAACGGCCTGATCTGCATCGACGCCTTCGAGCAGAATCTCCACGTCAGTTCAGACGAAGCCGGCAAGACCTCCGACGTCAATTGGGGAAGCAACGGCGACGAGGGCCTTGTCGCCGACTTCGTCGCCATGATCCGGGAGGGCCGGGAGCCGTCGGTTGACGGCGAAGACGGCTTGCGTGCGTTGGAGGTCGCGCTTGCGGCCTACGAGTCGGCGGAGCGGGCCGAGCCTGTAAAACTGTGATCCGAAGGGCGAGTACACTCGCCGCTGATTTCTCAAAGCGCGGCAGGTAGTTCCCTTCAACATTCTTCCTCAAAAAGTAGTGAGTCAAAGATCGCTAAATGAATCAGAAAACAGTGCTGCGCGCCCGCAGGATTCTGCAAACTGATCCCCTCTTTTTCGACACCGAGACAACCGGTCTCGACAGATTCGCGGAGATCGTCGAGATCGGCGTCGTTGATGCGGCCGGCCGGACACTGCTCTCCAGTCTGGTGCGCCCTAAGCGGCGCATCCCCGCCGACGCGACTTCCGTGCATGGCATCACCAACGATATGGTGTCGGACGCTCCAACCTGGCCGGAGATCTGGCCGCAGGTGAAGCATCTCTTTGCCGACCGGCGGGTTGGCATATTCAATGCTGACTTTGACCTGCGCATGATGCGGCAATCCCATGCGCGGCATGATCTGTCATGGGAGGAGATGGGAGGGAGAGCCTTCTGTGTTATGAAGATGTACGCCCGGTATTATGCCGAACTTCTGGGTATCGGCGACATCAAATGGCAGAGCCTGCAAAAGGCGGGTCAGCAGTGCGGTATCGCCCTGCCCAACAGTCACAGAGCAGTGGACGATGCCAGACTTGCCAGCGCGGTTTTCCGGCACATGGCGGGGCCTGAAGACTCTCCATGACTTCGATATCTACGCCTTCCAAAGGCACGACAGCCGGCCACAAGTTGAAGGCCTTCCTGCGAGGAAGGACGCCGCTGGCTGAGGAACGCTTGAACTGGTCGGGAGGCGGTAAGGAGTTCGTACAGACTCGAGCTACATACGCGCTGAATCCATCGGATTCACCACCATTGAGCCTGGTAACTTCCGTCAGGGCCGTTCTTACGCGAGGCCCGCAAGTCATGGTGATGCGGGACCCGGACGGCGAACACATCGTGCCCGGCGGACGCCTGGATGATGGAGAAGGGCTGCTGGAAGCCTTGAGGCGGGAACTGTTGGAGGAAACCGGCTGGAAAGTTAGAGGAGAACCCGCGCTCATCGGCCTGTTTCACTACCACATCCACTCGCCAAAGCCTGCCGGCCACCGCTACCCTTACCCGGACTTTCTTCAGCTTCTATACCGGGCAGAGGCCGATAGGCATTTCCCGGAGGCAATGGAAGTCGACGGCTTCGAGCTGGACGCCCAGTTCCGGTCGCGTGACCAGGTAAACTGTCTTTCGCTCTCTTCCGGCGAGTTCGCATTGTTGAAGCTGGTGGACGACTCCCAATAGCGTCAACGAGCAAAAACCCCAACAGATCGAAAATGGTGCTCCCAACCATTCTGGCAACGCGCAAGTTGGCGGAACGCTCCCGCTTCGCCTCAGTCGTTCCCAGTCGTTCCTTGACCAGAATGGCGCAGGCGGTTCATGCCGGCTCCGCGTCGGCGCTGCGCGCCAGGCCCGCCTGATCATTTTCGTTCAAGCTAGCCGGTGAAGCTCGGCCATGAGGCGGTCCGTCTGTTCGGGGCGCCCGACGGAGATGCGAATGCAGTTGTCGAGACCGGGCTTCTGGTAGTAGCGCACGAGGATGCCCTTCTGCTCCAGAGCCGACTTCAGGGCGGCGGCGTCTCCGCTTCCCTCAACCTTGAAATTATCGACGCGGCAGAGAACGAAGTTGGCGCCGGAAGGGAAAGGCGACAAATACGGGACATCTTCCAGGGCGCGGAGGAGCCGGTCTCGTTCGCTCCTGATCTTGTCCACGATCGCCTGCATCTCCTCTGTATGGCGCAGACTGGCCAGGCCGGCGACAGTCGCGGCAACATTTACGTTATAGGGCTGCTTGAACTTCCAGAGGAGCGGCATCATCCAGTCAGAAAAGACGCCGTAGCCCAGCCTCAGGCCCGCGATTCCGGCGGACTTGGAGAACGTACGAATGATGACGAGATTATCGTGCTCCAGGACCCAAGGAGTGCGGCTCGTCTCGACTGCGAATTCGACGTACGCCTCATCCAATACCACGATCACGGGTAGTTCCAACAGACGCAGCAGGTCTTTGTCAGGCAGCCAGTTACCGGTGGGATTGTTGGGCGAGGTGAGAAAAAGCAGCTTGGGACGCACGTGATCCTGCTGCTGCGTCAAAGAACTGACCAGATCAAAGATCCCGTTGACGTCGACGTGGTATCCGTCGTCCCGCCAGACTTCCAGGACTTCCGCGCCGACCAACTTGGCGTCGAAGCTGTACATGCCGAAGGTCGGAGGTGTGTTTATGATGGCGTCGCCAGGGCCGAGAAACAGCCGGCAGAGATAGTCGAGAATTTCGTCGGTGCCGTGGCTGGGCAGGATCTGTTCGACAGGCACTGCCGGGGCGGCTGGATTGGCGGATTCATCGCCTTCTGATTCGCTGCCGGACTGGCCCTGCTCGCTTTCCAAATAGTCTGCCAGTGCTTGACGAAGTTCAGTCTGCTGCGGGTCCGGGTAGATGTGGTAGTAGGCGTACTCGGCCAGCGCTTCTGACACGGCAGGATGCGGCCCGTACGGATTCTCGTTTGCATCTAGTTTAACGATTTCGTTGGCAGGAATGCCGAGCCGCTGGCTCAGGACTTCAAACGGTTGAATCGGCGTGTACTCTTCCAGGCCGGCGAGATGCGGGTTGAGCAGCGACTGAAACGTGGTGGATTCCATCACGAAGTTTCGTCCTCATTGTAAACTGTCGGATTTAGTCGGCGATTGACGGCTGCGGCGTGCCCGCCCAGACCTTCGGTACGCGCTAGTGTTTCGGCAGCCGGGCCGATGGCCTGCAGGGCCTTCTCATTGAGTCCAATCAGACTGATCAGCTTGACAAAATCGGTCACGTTGACCGGGCTGGCGAAGCGCGCCGTGCCGCCTGTCGGCATGACGTGGCTGGGCCCGGCGGTGTAGTCTCCCAGCACTTCAAAGCTGCGTTCGCCGAGGAAAATCCCGCCGGCATTTTGGATCTGGTCGACCCAGCGCCACGGATCTTCTACGAGCAGACAGAGGTGCTCGGGCGCGTATTCGTTAGCGAGCGAGATGGCCTCGTCCACGGAACCGGTTACGACGATGCCTGCGCCGCGTCCAAAAGTGGCGGCTGCGATCTCATCTCGCTCCAGCTCCTCCAGCTGCGTGTGGACTGCTGCCTGAACCTCCTGCGCCAGTTGCCGGCTGGGTGTCAGGAGCACGGCGCTGGCAAGCACGTCGTGCTCTGCCTGAGCCAGCAGGTCGGCGGCAGCCAACTGCGGGTCGGCCCCCTCATCCGCCACAATTACAGTCTCGGTTGGACCGGGTAGGCCGTCGATTCCGACCAGGCCAAAGAGCTGCCGCTTTGCCAGGGTAACAAACAGGTTGCCCGGCCCGCAGATCTTGTCAACTGCAGGGATGGTCTCGGTGCCGAAGGCCATCGCGCCGATTGCCTGAGCGCCGCCGGCAATGTAGACAGCGTCTACCTGGGCGACCTGGGCGGCGGCCAGCGTTACTTTATCCGGCAGGCCGGTCTCCTTCTGGGGTGGCGTGACGACGATAACCTCTCGCACGTTGGCAACCTTCGCCGGAATCGCCGTCATCAGCAGCGTGCTGGGCAGGGGAGCGGTCCCGCCGGGGACGTAGATCCCGACCCTCCCGATGGGCCGCACCAGCTGACCTACCGTACCTTCGTCGTCATTCTCGATCCAGCTCTGGTTGGGCTGGCGGCGATGGAAACTTTCGATCCGCTCGGCGGCCAGCGCCAGGGCATCACAGACTTCCTGATCGAGATCCGCAGTCTCCTGCAGGATGGTCTGTGAACTGACCTGCAAGGCATCCAGCTCGACGCCGTCCAGCCTCTGTGTCCATCTGCGCACGGCCGCGTCGCCGCCGGAACGGACGTCGGCAAGAATGCGGCGAACGGCCTCATCAGGGCCGATCCGTTCACCAAAGATGCGCTCGTTGGCGGCAAGCATGTCTTCAGGCAGTTCGAAAGCGTCCCACGGCTGGCGGCGCAAGACCGATTCTCGGGCAGTCTCGGGATCAAGAATGGGAAGTCGATTTGTCATCGAATGAATAGGAAACTGATGGCTAATGGAGAGCGGCGAAAAATTGCCCGTTCTAATTCAACCTACTTACTGCCGCATTCGCTCGGCGTCTTCCATCCGGCCGAGGACCACCACGATGTCTTCCTCTTTGATCTGAAAACTGGCGCTCGGACTGACAATCAGATCGTCACCTCGCCGCACGGCGATTACGGTCAGCCCATACCTTTGCCTCAAGCTCAGCTCGGATAGAGAGTGCTCCCACGTACTGGGCGGGGCAAGGAGTTCCACGACGCCGACGTCGTTGCTCACTTCCAGGTAGTCAACCAAATGATCGACGGCCATCATTCGCCCCAACCTGCGGCCGGCCTCATGTTCCGGCAAGATCACCTCGTCGGCGCCTACCTTCAACAGGATCTCTCTTTGCGTTATCGTCAGGGCTTTTGCAATCACGCGCTGAACCCCCAGTTGCCTCAGCAGAACGGTGGCCAGCAGGTTGTTCTCAAAATCAGTGCCGATACAGACAAGTCCGGTATCGAATGTTTCTACGCCAGCCTGCCGAAGGGCGTCAATGTTGGTCGCATCCAACTGCACAACGTGAGGAAGTTCGCCGCTGAGAGCCTGCACGCGTTCATGGTCCGAGTCGATGGCCAGAACGGTCCGGCCGTTCTCGACAAGCGTGCTTGCGACCGCAGTGCCAAAGCGGCCCAGACCGATAACAACAAACTCCGATTCGCGTCCCCTTCTCCTGAAGGGTGAGTAGCTGGCAGTTTCCTGGGAAGCTTGCTCCTCCCTCGCTGCCGGCGCAGGTGATGATGTCTGGGCGGCAAATGGCAATAGAGAGCGAATGAACCTGCCCGGAATCCGACCTATCCGCAACAATCGCCCCCAAGAGGAGGTAGTGCGTTCCTCTGGCGGAGATAACCTGCCCGGCTCCTCATCTTCAGTTGACTGCTTTATCTGTATGCTCGCTGCCACTTAGTCGTCCGCCTCGTCCAGGGCATATAATACTCCGCCCGTCCTCTTGGCAGTGAAATAATGTCCGCATTATAGCATAGCACCGGGGTCAAAACCTTTTCAATCGGCGCATCTCGTGATACCATTCGCCAGAATCAAGCGCGGCGAGCTTGGGTTAAAATCCTCTTCAGAGGAAAGACGAGTCCGGGAATGTCTGACAGTTCTCTTAAGTCAACAAGAGTTTCACTGGATCCCCGCTTCTTCTCGGAGAAGAAGCGGCTGTTTCTTGAGAGCGGTCCGCTCAAGGCAACGCTTTTTCAGTATGACAGCGGTGTCGCGGCCGTCCAGCTCGAAAACGGTGTCAGCGAGCTGGTCATGTTGCCCTTTCAGGGGCAGCAGATCTGGTCGGCAAACTTTGGCGGCAGAAACGTCACCATGAAGTCCATGTTAGACCAGCCGCGGCCAACGAGCGACTATCTGCAGACGTACGGTGGGTTCCTGCTCCACTGCGGATTCACGGCGATGGGAGTGCCCACCGAAGAGGACGACCATCCCCTCCACGGGGAGCTGCCCAACGCCGTATATCAGCACGCCTGGCTCGTCTCAGGGGAAGACGAAGGCGGCGCATACATCGGTTTGGGCGGGCGCTACCAGCACACGGTTGCCTTCGCCGACAACTATTCTGCGACGCCGCTGGTCAAACTGTACGCGGGCGCAAAAGAGGTGCACGTTTCACTTTGCTGCCGCAACTGCAAGAAGACGCCGATGGACTATATGTATCTGGCTCACGCGAATTTCAAGCCGGTTGACGGGGGCCGCATCGTTTACAGTGCCAAAGTTTCGCCACAGACAGTACGCGTCCGCCGCAGCATTCCCGGCCACGTCAGCACCGGCCCCGAATACCTGGACTTTCTCGACCGGCTTGGGGAGAGGCCGGAAGAACATCATGTCTTCGACGAAAGCATGACCTTTATCCCGGAACTGGTGTTCAGTATCGACTATGACGCGGACGATCAGGGCTGGGCTCACACGCTGCAGGTGCACCCGGACGGTGGCGCAGACTACGTACGTCACCGACCAGACCAGTTGCCGATTGGCGTCCGTTGGATATGCCGTACACCGGACAAGGACGCATTGGGGTTGGTTCTACCCTCGACCGCGGAGCCGGAAGGCAAGAGTGCTGAGGTGGCCAAAGGCAATGTGAAAGAGTTGGAGGGCGGCGGCGAGTGGCGTTGTGACTATGTACTGGGGACATTGGACGCTGCCGAAGTTGGCGCCGTCAAAGAGAAGATCGCGGAAATTGGCTAGCGGGCGTCCGGCGTCTGCATCGCTGAACGCCTAGCAGGGCAAGATTGTTTGAACTGGTAAGGCCACACTGGATGCTGGTTGTTAAAGTAGGTGGCGGCAAAGAACTCAATATAGACGCGACCGTGGAAGATATCGTGGCTTTGCACAAGGCTGGCAGGGAGCTGGTCCTCGTGCACGGCGGAGCCGAAACGACCAACGAAGTCGCCGAGGCTTTGGGCCATCCGCCGGAATTCGTAACCAGCGAGAGCGGCTTCGAGAGCCGGCGCACAGACCGTCGCACCTTGGAAATCTTCGAGATGGTCTACTGCGGTCAGCTCAACAAGATGTGGGTGGAAAAGTTGCAGCGGGCCGGCGTGAATGCCGTAGGCCTCAGCGGGCTGGACGGCCGCATCTTCGAAGGCAAAAGAAAAGACAGGCTGCGTGTCCGGGTCAACGGCCGCCGGCTGGTGCTGCGAGATGACTGGACGGGCACGGTTGAGCAGGTAAATGTCGATCTCCTTCGTTTGCTGCTGCGGGCTGGCTATCTGCCCGTGCTGACCCCGCCCGGCGCCTCCGACATCGGTGAAGCCATTAACGTGGACGGCGATCGCGCCGCCGCGATGGTTGCCGCAGCCTTCGGCGCTGATGCGCTCGTGATTCTGTCAGACGTACCTGGACTGTTGCGGGAGTTTCCCGACGAATCGACCTTGATTCGAGAGATTCCGCGTGCGCAGGCCGGCAGTTTCATGCAGTTCGCTGCCGGCCGCATGAAGAAAAAAGTGATGGGCGCGGCCGAGGCTGTCGAAGCCGGCGTCCAGAAAGTGATCTTCGCCGATGGCAGGGTCGAGAATCCGATCCGAAGAGCGCTGGATGGACATGGTACCCAGATTGCTTGAGAAGGCAGTGATTGGAAACCCACTGACAGCCGGAAGTACCAAAACAACCGACATCAATTGAGAGCCCAATAGACAAGCCCAAAAATAGATTCGCACAGTTAGTGAACGGATATGACGGCAACAATCACAGATACGCAGTTCGCGGTAAGCAATACGCAATCCTATGAGTCGGGCGTAGTTCCCCGTCGCGGGGAAACCGTCATGGTGGCTGGCGAAGGCTGCTGGATGATAGACAGCGAGGGCCGGCGCTTCCTCGACATGACCTCCTCTCAAGGTGTGGCCATGCTGGGTTACGGCCACCCTGTTCTGACTGCCGCCCTTCAGGAGCAGGCCGGCCGCATGCACGCCTGTCCCAACTTCTTCCACAACGACACGCGCGCAAGTTTTCTGGAAAAGTTGATTTCGGTTACGCCCGACCACCTGACACGCGCCTTTTTGGGCAACAGCGGCGCCGAAGCGATCGACGGCGCCATAAAGTTTGCGCGGCTGGCAACGGGTCGAAGCGGAATCGTGGCTACACGCAACAGCTTCCATGGGCGTACTGTGGGGGCGCTGGCCCTTACCTGGAACCCGAGATACCGCCGCAAATTCGAACCCCTGTTGCCCGGCGTAAGCCACGTTCATTTCAACAACGTCGAACAGCTCAGAGAGGCCGTAGACGAAGATACAGCCGCCGTCGTGCTGGAGATCATACAGGCCGAGGGAGGCGTGCACGAAGGAACTGCTGAATTCCTGGCAGCCGCCCAGGAGCTCTGCCGGGAGCGCGGCGCGCTGCTTGTCATCGACGAGGTCCAGACTGGCTTCGGACGCACTGGCCGCTGGTTCAGCTTTCAGCACTTCGACCTCGAGCCGGACATTATCGCCCTGGCCAAGGGGTTGGGCGGTGGATTCCCAATGGGCGCAACCGTCTACACGGAGCAGATTCAGGAGAGTCTCTTCGCCGGGGCGCACGGCAGCACTTTTGGAGGCAATCCTCTGGCTTGCGCGGCCGGCATCGCCGCGCTGAGCGTGTACCAGGACGGACTGATTGAACAGGCGGAGAGGGCGGGCAGGCGCTTGTGGGAAGCTCTGGAGGCGGCGGTCGGCTCGCGCAGAGTCGTTCGCGAAATCCGCGGCAAGGGGCTTCTCATTGGCATTGATCTTCGCACAAAGGCCGTACCCTTTCTGAAGACACTGATGGAGGAGCACGGCGTATTGGCGCTGCCCGCCGGTTCAACTGTTCTCCGTCTGCTCCCGCCACTGATTATCAGTGACGAGGAGATCGAGAAGGCTGTTGAGGCTGTCGCAGCCACCTTGCCGGATGCAACTTGACCTTGGAAACTGTACCCCTATCGAAAGAGGATTGACCATGAGAATCATTTATAGCGGCGTATTTGTAGATGATCAGGCAAAGGCGTTGGCCTTCTATACGGACGTCCTGGGTTTTGTGAAGAAGGAGGATGTTCCCGTAGGTGAATTCAGGTGGTTGACCGTTGTATCTCCAGACGACCCGGACGGCACGGAATTTCTGCTGGAACCTAACGAAAACCCTGCCGCCAAACAGTATCAGAAGGCGATTTTCGACCAGGGCATCCCCGCCACCTCCCTTGGCGTCGATGACGTCCAGGCGGAATATGAGAGACTGACAGAGCTGGGCGTAGAGTTCATAGTCGAACCGACGGACTACGGTACCTATTCTATCGCTTCCTTCGACGATACTTGCGGAAACGTGATCCAGATCCAGCAAGTTGCGGCAGGTTAGCCTCCCGGAAGACTTCAATTGGGTGCGGGAACCCAGAATTGATCTGAACGAAAAGCGATAATGTTGTAAAGAAGAGTGCAATGGATTGCCTTATTCAAGATCCGGAAGTTTAGATGGTTGCCTGTTGCCGAATGGGGGTTCCTGGTTTCAGAGGAAGTAGCACTTCTTCTCTCTTTCCCCAGGTTGGCAGGTAACCTAACAGTTACGCAGGAGTCAGAGAATGGGTGAATCGAATCAGAACGGCGCAACGATGTCGAACGGCACTGGTGCCGCTTCCGGCAAGGCGGGAGAAGAGGACACGCTGCACGAAGTGATCGTGATCGGCAGCGGGCCGGCCGGGTGGACTGCTGGCCTTTACGCAGCGCGGGCCAACCTGGAACCACTTCTGATAACCGGCGACGACTACGGCGGCCAGGTCAGCATTACTTACGAGGTCGAAAACTATCCCGGCTTTCCCGAAGGGCTGAGCGGACCTGATCTGGTGGAAAAATTCAAAGCCCAGGCCGAGCGCTTCGGCTGTGTGGTTGCATACGATCACGTCACGGAGATCGTCTTAGACGAGCATCCCTTTACGGTGCGAACCGCCCAGAGCAAGGAGTACCGGGCCAAGTCGTTAATTCTCTGCACCGGCGCCCGCCCGCGCTTCCTGGAGGTTCCCGGCGAGCAGGAGTATACCGGCAAGGGAGTCAGTTACTGCGCGACCTGTGACGGGTTCTTCTTCCGGGGCAAAGAGCTGGTGGTCGTGGGCGGAGGCGACAGCGCGCTGGAAGAGGGCCTCTTCCTGACCAAGTTCGCCACCAATGTGAAGGTGATTCACCGGCGGGATGAGCTGCGCGCAAGTAAGATTCTGCAGAGTCGTGCCTTTGATCATGACAAGATCGACTTTGTGTGGAATACAGTCGTGACGTCGATCAACGGGAACGAGAATGGAGTCGTTTCCGGTGTCACCACACAGGACACGCAGAATGGCGGCGAGGGCGAAATCGCCACCGACGGAGTTTTCGTTTACATCGGCCACATCCCCAACAACGACCTCTATCACGGCAAACTGGACCTGGACGAGGACGGGCATCTGATCGCCGACCCGTTCACGCGCACAAATATCCCTGGCGTCTTTGCCGCTGGAGAGATCGCCGACAAGGTCTTCAAACAGGTCGCCACCAGTGTTGGACAGGGATGCGCTGCGGCAATGCAGGCGGAGAAGTTCCTGGCTTCGTTGGAAGCCGAGGGTCTGCCCGATCTGAACGAGGATCCGCGGGCCTGGCCCACGCCTGGCGTACCCAAGCCGGCAGAGCTGGTGGCTGCGGACTGAGTTCCGCCTTGGCGGCCGCCCAGAAAATGAACAAGCCAAAGCGGTGCTGCGGCAGATTCCTGCCAAAAGCCAAGGCCTCATGACGGGCAGAGGATTGAACCCGTAGTGCCGCCACCTCGCAGTTCGACGCCCCAACATCAATCCTCCCCGGCACTGGCTCGCAGCGCCTCTCTCTTGTCGATCGGCGCGGTTGCCAGCCGTATTCTCGGTCTCGTCCGGGAAATGGTGATCGCCAGCTATTTTGGGGCAACCGGGCTAGTCAGCGCCTTTACCGTAGCCGGTACCGTGCCCAAGATGCTGTATGACTTTCTCGTCGGCGGCATGCTGAGCGCGGCCCTCGTCCCCGTTTTGAGCGACTATGCCCGGGAAGACCGTGACCGGGAACCCGGACCTGAGAAAGGGGAACCCCCCGCCAAAGTCACAGAGACTGGACCGAATCCCGAGCTCGTTCGGCTTGTGGGCGCGCTGCTCAGCCTTGCGGTCGTGTCTCTGGCGGGGCTGGCCCTTCTGACCTTCGTCTTTGCTCCCCAGGTTGCCGCGCTGCTTGCCGGGGGACTCGACGACTTTGATCCGACTCTGCTTCCTTTGACGTCGCGCCTTCTGCGTCTGATGGCGCCTGTCGTCTGGCTTCTCTCGATGGCCGGACTGTTGACGGCCGTCTTGTTTGCGCTCCAGCGATTCAGCCTGCCTGCCCTTGCCGCCGCCCTCTACAACCTTGGAATCGTAGTCGCGGCGCCGCTCTTGGCAGGGCATATCGGCATTGCCAGCCTGGCGATAGGTGTACTGGCAGGTAGTACCCTTCAGTTCGGATTGATGGCGTGGGACGTGCGTCGGGCCGGTCTCAGGTTCACGGTGGAGTGGAGCCATCCGGCGCTCGCCCGAATCGTGCGTCTCTATCTGCCGATTGCCGCTGGGCTCATCGTGGCACAGTTCCAGGTCGGACTGGACCGGCGGCTGGCCAGCGGCACAGGCGTACAGAGCATCGCCTGGATGAGTAAGGCCACCACGTTGCAGCAGCTGCCGCTTGGGATGATCAGTGTTGCCATTTCGCTGGCGGCGTTGCCCCGGCTCAGCCAGCAGTTCGCCGCCGGCGACGAAGCCGCCTATCGTGCGACGCTGGCGCGAGGGCTGCGGATGGTGATCGTGCTGATCGTGCCTCTCCTGGTTGGCCTGGGTCTGCTGGCAGAGCCTGCCGTGCGAGTCATGTTCGAGCGGGGGCAGTTTACGGCCGTAGACACTGCGCAAGTGCAGTCGGCTCTGCACATATATCTTGTGGGCGCGCTTTTTGCAGCGATCGACTTCCCTCTGATCTACGCATTCTATGCCCGCAACGATACCTTGCTTCCCGCCCTTGTGGGCGTACTCAGTGTCCTGGTCTATGCGGCCATCGCGTTTGTCCTCTTGGAAGGGCTGGGCTTTCTGGGCCTTGTTTGGGCGGACACTGCCAAGCAGGGCGCTCATGCGGTCGTTATGCTTGGGTTGCTGGTTTGGAAGCTGAAGACCGTCCCGAGGCGCGGGCTTCCATCTGGTGCGGAGGACGGCTTGGAATCCGGGCCGGAGCGGGACGTAGGGCCCAACGTCCGCACGGTCGCGGCTGTCGCAGGGGCGGCCGCGGCTATGGGACTGGTGATGGCTTGGTTGTTGTCGCTATTGGAACCTGTTGGTTCGCCCACGTTGTCGAATGACATTTTGCGGATTGTTGTCGGCGGCGCGGGCGGTGCCCTGGCCTACGCTGGCGCGTTGCTGCTTGCCCGCCAACCCGAAGCGTGGCAACTGTACCGGACCGCACTGCGGCTGGGTGGTCTGAAGAGAGAAAGTGAGCGGTGACTCCAAGCTCTCAAGATCCTCTGTTGCAGAGGCATCCCTGTATGGCGCATCGTCCCTTTGGAGGAGGGACTCCTGAGTTTACTTCTATTCCGCCGTGTTTACCCTGACGTCTTCCGAATTGAACCTGTCCTTTAGCCTGGCCTTCCTGAGAAGGAGTATCTGGACGGCCATCGCGCTCCTGCTTGCCCTGCTGCTTGTCGACGGGAGCGTTCCCCGCTTGGTCCCCACGCACCACCAAATCATCAAGTCGGCAGTTGCTTTGCCCGACTTCAACTTTCTCGCCTGGGAACTGAATGCCTTAAGCGGGATCGTCTTCGGAGGGGAGAAGTCGCTGCATGACGGTCTGGACGAAGAAGCCCAGGTGAGACTGGTGCTCGCATACTTTGAACGGGCGAAGTGGATCGGAGATAAAGAGGGGAAGCTCAAGCGACTGATCGAAGAAGAGGCTCCTGTAGCAACCGATCTCACAGAAGTAGGCACTGCAGTGCCTACTTCAGGGCATGGGCAACCGGGAACGAAGCCTGCTGGTGGCGCAAAAGGCGCTGCCATACATTTTCCAGAGGTAGTAGAGACGAGTCGGGAGTTGGCCGCATTGCGTCGCCAACAGTCGGAAGATCGTTCAATCGTGGAGTCGGTCCTGCAACGACAGATTCAAGAGGAGATTCGGAGGGCAGGCCTGGGGCTGCCCGGCCTCGTATGGCCCCCTGTGCAGTTCGTCTTTATCGAACCCCCGCTGAAACTGACGGTAAGCCCGCGCGACCGGATCTCTACCGTCCACTCGCGCGTTCTTCAGGCCGAGTATAATCCGGGCAAGCTTGAAGCGAGCGAACACGCCATTGAAGATCGCACCGATCTCAGCGCGCATATTTCACGGATTGGAGGTATGGCCGTCTTTCCCGCAATGGTCGTGGAAAGCAGATCCCTCGACTGGGTTTTGGAGACAATTGCCCATGAGTGGGTGCACCACTATCTCTTTCTTTTCCCTTTGGGTCTGCGCTACGCGAGCAGCGACGATGCAACGACACTCAACGAAACAGTAGCAGAAATCGTGGGCGCCGAAATCGCCGGCCGGTTGACTCGGCGTCTCTATGACAGGTTTCGGCCGGCTGCGGAAGTGTCAAGTCGGTCGATTGAGGACGGGTTCTGCGTCTGGTGCCCAGCCGATATTTGGTCGCAGACATACGAGCTGGAGCAAAGTCGATGGGAGCGATACGGCCGGCCGCTGCCGTTCGAGTTTCAGCGGGCAATGCGGGAGACGAGGCTGCACGTGGATACATTGTTGGAAGCGGGGCTGGTTGAGGCTGCCGAAACGTACATGGAAGGCCGCAGGCAGTTCTTGGTCGCGAACGGGTATCCCTTACGCGTGTTGAATCAGGCATACTTTGCTTTCCACGGCAGCTACGGGACCGAAGGCGCTGCATCTGATCCAATAGGTCCGATGTTACAGCGGCTCCGCGCAGAGAGCGACGATCTGGCGCACTTTATGGGCCGCGTGCGCTGGTTTACAAGCTTGTCCGACCTGGAGAAGAGTTTACAAACGAACTAGGGAAGCGGCAACTGGCCGGCTTGTGCAGAGGCTTCCCTTTGTGACCACGGACCGGACACGGAACTCCGATCGCCTGGACGCAGGTCCAGGCGAAAACTGTCCTCACTCAGGAGCATCCAATGGCAACTTATCGAACCGGAATCATTGCTTGTGGCATCATCGCTCGCGTCCACGCCCGGGCCTGGCTGGGCGTCGAGGGCAGACCAACCGAAATTGGGGCGATTGCAGACTCGAACCCGGATGCCCTGCGGGAGTTTGGCGACTTTTTCGAGGTCCCGGAGGCGCATCGCTACGCCGACTTCCGGCAGATGCTGGACAGTGAACACCTCGACTTCGTTGATGTGTGTTCCTGGCACCGGCTGCACGCGGAAATGGTCATCGCGGCAGCAGCGCGTCAGCCGAAAGCGATCATCTGCCAGAAGCCGATGGCCGTGGATTTGGGAGAGGCCGACGCGATGTTGACAGCGTGCCAGCGGAACGGGGTCAAACTGATGATCGCCTACCAGAGGCCCCACCACGCCACTTGGAAAAAAGCCAGGGACCTCATTCGGGAGGGCGCGATAGGACGCGTAGCGCAGATTCAACTGGACTCCGGCGGAAACCTGCTCAACACCAATTCGCACAATATCCGGCTGGCGCTCTTTCTCATGGATGAACCGCGGGTGGAGTGGGTGATGGGCGCAGTCGAACGCACGACAGAATTGCTGGAACGAGGGTTGCCGGCGGAGGACGCCTGCCTCGGCCTGGCTGCCTGCGACAACGGAGCCCTGATCCTCATCATGGGAAACCTGGTTGAAGGCTTGGGCCAGGGTTGCCGCGTGATCGGAACGCAGGGGATCATGGAGCTAAGCACAACCTATCATCCTGACGAAGTGATCCCGTCCGATGCGCCCATGCACATGCCCGAGGGGCTCTCCGCGCGCTATAACTTTGAGATCGGTGCGGTCCGTTACCTGAACGGGAAAACGGGGGGTTGGGAAGACGTGTCGGCACCGTGGCATGACTGCTGGTCGCAGCAGTGCCGGGAAGCAGTCGACTGGGTCGAAGGGCGAACCGACACCCCCGTCAGCGGCGGGGAGCGTGCGAGGGCCGTGCAGGAGGTGATGATGGCGCTCTACGAGTCGGCACGCAAACGGCAGCGGATCTATCTTCCGCTGAAGACTCGCGTCAATCCTCTCAGGCTCATGGTAGATAACGGCGAACTGGCGGTGGAATGGCCCGGCGGGTACGAACGCCGGGCGACGCTTGTGCGCGGCGAAGGCATGTCATGGCACGAAACGTAGAGCGGCGGGCGCGGACTCTTCACTCTTCTCTGATGGTCCCATCCGGACGCACGCGCTTTGGGCGAATTATCGAAACGCTGTCATCTTCGATAATGGGACGGTCGTAGATATAGGGAGGCTCCAGGACTGCCTGCTGCGCGGGAGTCAACTCGTCTACCCAGTCCGGCATCGAAGTCTCGTAGACACCGCCGGCAAAGTGCAGGTAGTTGGGCGAGAAACGATAGAGGAGCGAGCGACGCTGCTGCTTGGCCCTCCAGGGCAGGGTCCCGTGAATCGTGGCTTCATTGAAGATGACCATGTCGCCTGCTTTGCAGGGTACGTTGTAGACCAGTTCACGGTCTTTCTCGTACCGCGCGATTTCCTCCGGCATGGGGAAGTTGGCCTTATGGCTTCCGGGAATCACGCAAAGCCCGCCGTCGCCTTCGTTAACGTCAGCCAGCTGAAACTGGCAGACAATCATGCCGCAACGCATTTGGCCATTGGCATAGCTGTAGTGTTGTGTGCCGTCGAACACACGGCTGGTTGACCCGTGCAGGCGAAGTCCTTCCGTCCCGGCCGTTGCGGCCAGCATGAATGGTGCGTGGTCCATCTTCCAGCCGCGCCCGAACATTGTATTCAGGTAGGGGAGCAGTTTGGGATGGGCCAGCAGATCGCGGAAGGGCTGGCACCAGGGTTTGTCCCATGTCAGCTTGCCGCTGAAGAAGTCACGCGGGAGATCTCCCGCCAAGTCCCCATCGGGGTGAGAATTGGGGTCAGGAATCGCCTTTTCCCAGTTGGCGTCGAAGGCATCGTTGAGCGAAAGGACCTCTTCGGGCGAAAGGAAGCTCTCCACCTTGAGAAAGCCCTGAAGATCGTACATGAATTTCTCGCGTTCGTTCATTTTGGTTCCTCCGAACTTGGAAGTCCAACCTGTGCCAAATCGACCGCGTATCAGATCAGCGACGACATCTACATCCTTTACGGCGGCTCCGTGATGGAAAGCGGCGACATTGAGGGTGTCATTCAGAACCCTCGCCACCCATACACGCAGTTGCTGGTGGGTTCAATCACACTGCCGGATCCGGAGGTTCGATGGGAGGGCCGCAGCGCGTCTGCCGTCTCTGAGGAAACAGCCGCCATAAACCTGGGAGGCTGCATGTTTTACCACCGTTGCACCCACGCCATGGAGCGTTGCGCATCCGGCGCGCCGCCAGACTACGCTGTAGGGCCAAATCAGTCCGCCTCCTGCTTTCTCTTCGAGTAGCTTCTTCTGCGCCGCCCCTCTCCATCATGCCGTGGTACGAGAGTCCGACAACTGGAGTATTGTTGGATATCGGGTGAGGAGCCAGTCGTGTCTTACGGCTCGAGAGAAAAGGTCGCTTTCAGCATGATAGCCACTTCCACCTCCGACGGCGTGTTGGCCAGCGAACTGGAGCTTCCCATCAGATAGTATCCTCCGACAGATGTCTGCCCCGCGTGGGCAATGCAACCGCCCGCGGGTCGAATCGCGCCCACCGGGGAAACGTCTTCCGAGACGGAAATGACGCGGCCGAGCGACATATCCAGAAGCCCTGCCATCCTTGACGCCCGCTGTCTGGCGTCGTCGAGAGCGGCGCGCATCGCCTCCAACTCCAGTGCGGCGCAATCTTCGACCCTGAATACCATGTTCGCGCCTTGAATCGTGGGGCCGCGTCTTCCTTCCATTTCGTCCAGCAGACCCTGCATCAGATCAAGCAGCCGGTCCAACTCGTTGAAAGAAAAAGCAACTTCACCTGCGAAATTTGAAGGCCCGTAAGAATAGTTCCGGCTGAGGTAGTTTATCTCAATTGACTCAACATCGATTCCCTGTTCACTCAGAAATTCACCAACTTCTTCAAGGTCTTCTGGTTCAACAAAGGAGAGCTCAGGGCCTCCGGGCCCATAAGAAGGTTGCTCGCCGACATACAGATTTACTCTGACACTGTCAGGGGGGGCCGAGGCAGTCCCGTACCCCAGGACAGTGACGCTCATTGGCAGGTTCGAAGAGGCTTCCTGGTTTGGCGGAGCGCCGAGACCCGTTGCCGGGACGAAGAGGAGAGATGCAATTAACAGCAATGCGAGGAAAGTGCGTTTCATTGGAGATTCCTTTCGACAGTCATTGTCGTAGTGCTGGTATTCTCTTGTATTGCTAGTCAAGACGTCAGAATCGGCCCTGCAGAGTCAATAATATGCGTGGCTGTCAAAGAAGCTGAAGGGCCGGGGATGGCCAAGTCTGCCCTCATGCCTTTCGCCGAGAGTGAGATTATACTTTCGGGAGTGAGATTATACTTTGCTGTACGGAACGGATGCCCGTTTCGTTTGCCTTCGTTCTGACTCTGGAGGAGATTACCGATTCTGATTCGAGAGCTTCTGGCAGCAATTCGTGAATGAATACTTCGAGGGTGGACACCTTAAAATCCATCAAGTCCCGCAACAGCACTGAGAATGTAACCTATCCCACTACATCTGGCAAGTTGCTTTTTGGCTTCACCGGACCCAAATTCGTGGCCCCATTTCTTCCATCTGCGTACCTGCGATGACTGCCGGAAAGGAACCGGGTTAAGCCCGGAAGTTGGGTTAGACCCTGTCGGATTCCCGCGTATTCTGGAGCCGCCTGCACTCTTTCTTGACTTGACACTGACCGGCCGGGCAACTATCATTTGGCGGACTTTCTTCAGGCCCCGAACATCGCCAAACTGAAGTTCGGCCCCGCAACCGGCCG
Source organism: Caldilineaceae bacterium SB0664_bin_27 (assembly GCA_009838625.1). GTDB lineage: Bacteria > Chloroflexota > Anaerolineae > Caldilineales > Caldilineaceae > Bin5. The sequence continues at coordinate 12,691 of VXRG01000150.1, read as the reverse complement.
ACCGGTCCTTCACGGAGAGACCAGATGAACGCCTCACATGCTAGACCTGTTCCAATGACCGATGAACAGAAATTCTTCTTTGATCTGCGCGGCTGGATACTACTCCCCGGCGTGCTTACCCAGGACGAAATCGAGGTGATGAAGGCGGAGGCCTATACGGCTGATATAGCGAAAAATCAGCAGGCGACAAATCCCAGGCAGTCGTATCGGGGGAAGCTGCAGACTCTGCTCGATCACCCGGCCGTCGCAGGCATTCTCGCCGAAATCCTGGCAGAAGAGCCCTTCCTTTCAGACGACTACCACGCCTTCCGCTGCGAGAACTCATTTATCACAGTGCGGCCGCCGGGTTGGAGCAAGCAGACGCGCGGGGACGGCGGGTTGCCGCATGTCGTGCGCCCGCCTCAACAGGCAAACGCGATGCGCTACCAGGCCGTCGGTGGGAAAATATTCGCCGGTCTGACTCGTGTGGTATGGGAACTCGAGGAGGTCAAGGCCGGGCAGGGCGGCACCTCCTTCCTCAGCGGATCGCACAAGGCCCATTTCAGCTACGGCGGGCCTGACCGCTACCGGCCCAACATCAGCGACTCGTCCTGGGAAACCAGCATTCGAGAGATGATGGAGGACTATAGCTGCCCGGCCGGATCGGCGGTCATTTTCACCGAAAGCCTGCTCCACGCAGCCAACGACTGGACCAACCCGGACAATCCCCGCTGTGCGGTTTTCAACTGCTATAACTCCCTTTGGGCCCAGTGGCACCGGCTCAATCTCGAACACGACATCATAGAGGCCATGCCCCCCAAGCGCCGATCGTTGTTCCGCGGTGTTTGGCAGATCGGCGGGGAAAACCACGCCTACTCGCCTGAGAATCGCAGCTTGTGACGCTCGGCCTGATCGACCGTCTGCGATTGTCTGTCTCCAGCCCTATGACGGTACAGTGCCTGGCAGTGGTGAATTCGTCCTCACTGCAAGCCTGATTACCTATGAGTTCCTGCCAATCGGTCTCGCTGAAGCTCATGAACGCGTCTCCAGGTGCATGAAAATGAATAAGGCGCAAGAGGCCCGGCTGGCGATGCGCAGGGGGGAATGGACCGGTCCGACCGTGTTCAGAGTGCCCGGCTATGTGCAGTGCAACCTGGTCGTCCTGCCGGAGTCGGAAGCATACGACTTTCTGCTCTACTGCCAGAGAAACCCCAAGGCGTGCCCCCTTGTTGAAGTAACCGACACCGGAGTGCCCGAGCCGCGTCTTTGCGCGCCGGGAGCTGACCTGCGTAGCGACCTCCCGCGCTATGCCGTCTTCCGTAACGGTGTCCGCGCAGAGGACGTCTGTGAGATCCGCCCACTGTGGCAGGAAGACAGTGTAGGATTCCTGATCGGGTCAAGCCTGACATTTGACGACGCTTTGGAAAGGGCCGGCGTCCCAAAATCGCAGGAAGTGTGGGTACTGAACACAACTCTGCCCACCGTTCCCGCCGGCAGGTACATGGGCTCGCTGGTCGTAACCATGCGCTGGATGACGCCGGCCCAGGCCATCATCGCCACACAGTTGACCAGCCGCTATCCCTTCAATCATGGCGCACCGCTTCACGTTGGCGACCCGGCCGGCATAGGGGCGGATCTGGCATCACCCCTTGTCGGCGACCCCGTGGAAAACATACCAGAGGGCGTCATGCCGGTCTTTTGGGCCTGCGGTGTGACGCCGCAGCAAACCGCGTTGCTGGCCAAACCGGAGCTGATGATAACCCATGCGCCGGGACATGGTTTTGTTACCGACCTAAACGCTGATCAATTCTGCATTCCCTAGAAAAAGGAGATTCCAATGACTCCAATCGATTCGGCTGTCCGGGAACAGACTCTCTCCGAAAACGGCGCGCGCGACCCCGGCAGGGCGGCCGGCGAACCACTTGGTCAGATGACAAACTCGATCCGCTGGCTTCAGAAGAAGGTAATGCGGAAAGCCCGCGAGCTGCCAACCGACTTCAGCAGTCTGGCGCACTGGGTGCAGTTTAGAGACCATCTAAGAACCGCTCTGCCTGCGACGATAGGCATCCCTGAGTTTCCACCTCTGCGAGACAGTCTGGTCCGAGCCCGCATCCAGGTCGGGCCGGACGCAGTCTGCGAGCGCGTCGACGTCTATGTCGACGAGGACTACGCCATTCCTGCCTTCGTCTTTTCGCCGTCCCGACCAACCGGCGCGCGGATGCCGGGGCTTGTATGGAATCCAGGATGGCCGGAGGACAAATGGAAACCGGCCTACCAGGCTTTCGCAGTTCGGATGGCGGAGCAGGGCTTTGTCGTCTTGGTCCTCGACCACGCCCCCTTTGGTGAAACATCGCCAATGAAGGACAAGGCGGACATGGGTATGTCGCTGCTGATGGGGATGGGTGAAGTCCTGGGGGTCAGCCAGCTGGGTCTGCGCGCGGCAGAGACGATGCGGGCCGGTGAGTACCTGCGGGCGCGGGACGACGTCGACGAGAAAAGAGTGGCTATCTCCGGCCTCTGCCAGGGGGGCATGGATACATGGCTGGTCGCGGCGCTGGACGAACGCTTCTGCGCCGCTGCGCCCCTGTGCGCCGCCACTACCTTCGAGATTCACATGGTCGAAATGGCATCCTACTTCGCCAATGCCGACCCTTCCCCCTTTCCTTTCGGCATCCTCAACGTGTGCGACATTCAGCATCTTCACGCAGCTATCGCGCCGCGCCCGCTGTTGGTCAGGGCCAACCTGGGCGACCAGTGGTGGCCTGTGAGCGGGTTTGACGAGGTGGAAAGGTTGACCAGGCAGGTGTATCGACTCTACGAGGCGGAAGGACGGGTAGACTTTCGGGCCGAGGTGCATGAGCACAACCTGACCGGCCCATTTGCTGTTGCCCTCGAAGAGTTTCTACTGAAATACGTTTAGAAGTCGCCATTCCAGGGTACTCGAGATGAGAATCGATTCGATCAAGACCTTCCTGGTGGACTCGGGGTCGGCGAAGCACTGGCTGTTCGTTAAAGTTGAGACCGACGAAGGCGTACACGGCTGGGGCGAAGCCTACACGCAGCTTGACCGGGACCGTGTCATCAGGCAGCAGATGGAAGAGCTCGCCCGCTACCTGGTCGGGCGGTCCCCTTTCGATATCAAGCAGTTTCTCTTTTCCGCCTACTCCGACTTTGCCGGCAAGCGAGGGAGCCTCGAGCTCTTCTGCGCCATCAGCGGACTTGAACAGGCGCTGTGGGACATTGTCGGCAAGGCCGCAGGCCAGCCCGTCTACAACCTGCTCGGCGGCCGGACTCGCAGACGGCTGCGGGTCTATGCCAATGGTTGGGGCGGTGCGGAGGATCCGGAAGAACTGGCGGAAAAAGCCCGGGCGGTCGTTGCGCAGGGGTTTACTGCGCTGAAATTCGACCCGTTCCCCGGGCTCTGGCGGGCCTATATCGACAGAAGCCAGGAGGATGAGGCAGTCGAGAGGGTCCGTGCCGTGCGCGAGGCGGTCGGGCCGGACGTCGACATATTGGTCGAGGTCCACCGCAGGCTGGCGCCGGTGCACGCGGTACGGTCTGCCCATGCCATGGAGCCTTACGCCCCGTTCTGGTTCGAGGAGCCGGTCTCGGCCCGCGACCTGGACGCGCTTGCAGAGGTTCGTCACGCCATCGATCTGCCGGTCGTAACGGGTGAGGAACTCTATACGAAGAACGAGTTTCGAGAGGTCTTTGAGAGGCGGGCCGCTGACATTCTCAACCCGGACGTGTGCAACTGCGGCGGCATCCTGGAGCTTCGGGAGATCGGCGCGATGGCGGAGGCCTACCACGTGGCCATGGCGCCGCACAACTACAACAGCACGACCGTTGGCCTCGCCGCCACGCTGCACGCGTCGGCGGGCATGCCGAACTTCCTCATCACGGAGTACTTCGTCAACTTCGAGGAGGTGGGAAGGGAGATTTCGCGCCGGCCTTTCGAAGTAGAAGACAGTTACATAACGCTTCCCGAAACGCCCGGCCTGGGGATCGACCTGGACGAACAGGCGCTGCAGGCGCGGCCGTTTCAGCCGCGGCCCCTTCGGGACCTGCCGCTGGACTCCGGTAAAGGCAGCGCTACAGATTGATCTAAAGCTGTTCGGGGAAAGAACTGTTCAGCCACAGTTCTGTAAGAATCTCGAACTTCCTTCGATACTCTACCGGGTCCTGTTTGATACTTTCTACAGCATAGCGGTCCATTATCTCCTCGAAGTAACCTGTCAGGACCCCGTGTTCGATCCGCCCGCTTCGCAGTAGCGAAAGCACATCATCAAGGTCGCTCTCCGTGCCCCGTTCAATCTTACTGAGAGCTGTGCTGTAGAGGTCGAAGTGGAATACCTCCAGCATTCCGTAACGGCCTATAAACGGGCTTCGTTCTCGGTAGCCCGACGGGAGCGGGATGAAATCAGCAGGGGAAGCCTCTCTGATTATTAGTGACAGTCGTTCCTTTAGGTCGCGCACCGCTTCAACAAACGCGCTGTGATCCCGGTTGTCAACTTCGAAGCTGATGTCGATGTCAAGCGTCTGCTGGCGGAGTCCTTCATAGACCAGCGTCGTACCACCTACCAGGTAGAGCCTTCCAGGTCTTGTGAATCGACGCCCCAGGCTCTCAAGGAAACGTTCTATGCCCTGGCGATCACACCTTTGGCGCATGCGATTGGTTCGCCTTCTCCAGTTTCAGCTGCCCAATGAACAGTTCAAACGTATTGTTTAGAGCTTCCAACCGTTCGAAAGGGTACTGCGAGCGCGCTTGCCACGCATCAGCCAGTTCAACCAGCCCCGTTTTGCCAAACCGGTCTTCGGGCAGAGGCAGACCCATCTGCTGAGAAAAAAGGTCAGGCAACAGGGTCACTTCGTCCAGGTAGATGCTCAGGCGGGAACGCCAGTTTCGCTGCAGGTAAACTGCCGCCGTATACAGGGTCTGCAACTCCAGCAAGGCTGCTTCGTCCAGCCGGACAGCCAAATCGGGTACAAACGCCGAGATTTCAGGATGTCGGAGGAGGAGGGGTACAACTGCAAGCCGCATCCTCGAATCCTCTTGCTGCAGCAGCGCGCACAGGAGTTTCTCGTCTGATTCCGGCGCCTCGCGCGCGACAGCGTCGCTGGGAGCAAGATAGGAGACACCCCGGTCGCGCAGCGCCGCGACCAGGGATTCTCTCAGGTATCTGACTTCTGTCCGTCCTTGTTCGTCCAAATCCCGTCCTGTCTCTGCTCCGAAAGGAACGCGGCCTCAGGCAAACGGCTCTTCGACCCAGGGATACTTGTGAAGGTCAACCCGTTTGAACGGAATCTCGGTGTACCGCGGCGCCACCGCGCCGGGCGCGGCCATGTAGATGATCTTTGAAGCGATCGGCGCGAATCCGGCATAGAAATGTTGGGAGGACTTCACCACCAGGATCCGCTTTTTCGTCACGTCGACGCCGAGGTTGGTGAAGACGTCCGGGCTCATGGGCTGTCCACGCTTGCTGCTGACGATGATGTCGATGCCGTTGCAGTTCAGGCAGACGGAATCTCCGCAGGGGATGCGCATGGGGTCTCCCTGTTGCGGCCATTCCTGGTACATGTCCTCAACGATGGCAGTTACTTCGACGTTCAGGTCGAGCGGGTCGCCGGACGCGGGGCCCATCTTGCCCCCCAGCCGTATGTCGAGCTTCGCTCCCACGCCGCCAGACATGGCAACCTGGACCGCGATCGGGTCCCACATGGTCGCGATCCCGGCGTTGTCGATTCCCCGATCCAGCATGGCCTTGAGCATGAACGTCGAATCGCTGGCCGCGCCGCCGCCGGCGTTGTCCGCCCGGTCCGCGATAACCACCGGCCCGGTCGGGTCGGCCAGCGCCTGCTCCAGTGCTTCATCTATTGAATAGGGAGTCTGGTCGAGTTCCCGTCGCATCCCGTGAAACCTGCGGCCGATCTCTTCAGCCACGCGCGCGGCCTGCTCCGGGTCCCCGTCCGTTATTGCCAGCGCCTGGGCGCCGCAGGTGGGAACGTCTCCCCATGGGAAACAGTGGACAAGCGAGATGGAGAGAATGCCGTCCTTGCCCTCCATGGCCAGCAGTTCGTCCACAAAGCTGCGCAGCGGTTCATAGGGCGTGAGATAGAGACCGATCATGCGGCAGTCAAAGAGCGCCATTGTGGGATTGGTCTTGCCCTCGGCTGCATCGGCCACAATGTTGAAAAGGTCCGTCGCCCGTGCCGCGACGTCGGTATGCGGATACTCCTTGTAGAGCACGATGGCGTCGGCCGTGTCGATCATGGCTTGAGTGACGTCGCAATGCAGGTCCAGCTCTACGCCGATCTTTACGTCGGGCCCGACGATCTTGCGAACGCGGTCGATCATGTCCGTTTCGCAGTCGTCATAACCCTCTGCGACCATGGCGCCATGCAGGCCCAGCAGTACGATATCGACGGGCATCGCGGCCTGCAGTCTCTCCAGCAGTTCATCGCGCAGGCTTTCGTACGTGCTGCGTGTTGTGAGGCCGGCCGGCTGCGCGTTGGCCGACATGCCAAAGATATACTCCCACCCGCGCGCCTCGGTTTCGGCCTGGAACCGGTCGAAAGCGACCTTTGTGCCCTTCTCGACCTCATCACCGGGCCGGATGATGGTGTAGTCGCGCATCCCTGTCGGCATGGGGGAAAAGGTGTTCGTTTCGGTTGAGACTCCACCTGCGAATACTTTCATTGCGTCAACCTTTCTTTGGGGCGATAATACGGACAGTCTGACTGCATGATCTGCGAGCCCGGCGCAAGAGTTTGCCGGCTCGCCGATTGAAGGCAATGTTAGCACATCCGGCCGTCACGGCGTACTTTCCGCCCGCGCGCAGAAGCGTTTGCCGTTTGACGCCTGACCATCCAAAAGCATCTGTCTTTCGCGCCACATGAAAGGGACAGCAGAGAATGGACAATGGATCGCCGAGGAAATTTCGTGTTGCTCTGGTCGGGACTGGCGGGATCTCCCGCGGCCATGCAACTGCCTGCCAGAACCTGGAGAGGGCCGAGCTCACGGCCGTCTGTGACGTCTCGTCTCAGGCGATTGAACGCTTTACACAGCAGTTTGACGTACCCTACGTATACGACTCCTTGGACGAAATGCTGGAGGCAGGGGAGTATGACATCGCTGTGATCTGTCTCTGGGGGCAACTGCATGCGCAAGCCGGTATTCAGTTGGCTTCATCCGGCCAGGTCAAGGCCGTACTGTGCGAAAAGCCGTTCACGCAGAGTGCAGAGGAGGCCAGGGCCTTTGTGGCGGCCTGTCGCGAACACGGTGTCTTTGTAGCGGAGGCTTTCAAGTTTCGCCATCATCCCATGCACCTGAAAGCGGAGGAGATTGTACGCAGCGGCGGAATTGGCAAGGTGCTCAACATTCGCAGTACCTTCTGCACCAACGTTCCACGTGGCAATCGAACGCCCGAGAGCAACTGGCGCTGGAACCGGGCAAAAGGCGGGGGAGCGATTTACGATCTGGCCTGTTACAACGTTCATCAGGCGCGCTTCATATTTGACGAAGAGCCGGAGACCGTCTACGCGGTGCAGACCAGGGGCGTCGAGGTTGACGATGCGGCCTACATTACCCTGGCATTCTCAGGCGGGCGGGCCGCACAGTTGTCAGTGGGGTTTGACAGTTGGGCATCCCAGTACGTGGAGATCAGTGGTGACGCGGGCTTTGTGCGCTTTGACAAGGCCTGGAATAACGAAAACCAGGATGTGGCGCTGGAGTACCACTCTGCGAACGGCGTGGAGACGATTCCTTTCGCGCCAACGCATCAGTTCACGCACCAGTTGGACCATCTGTGCGACTGTCTGGAGCACGGTCACGCCCATCGGATTCCACCGGAAAGCAGTGTCGCGCAGATGCGCGTCCTCGATGCCGTCGCTGAGTCGATGCAGTCGGGAAAGGTTGTCCGCCTGTAAAATTGGCTGGAAAGTTGACAAAATAATGCCGGTTCGATAGGATTTGGTCTGGTCTCAGACAGAGAAATTCTCCCTCCTCGCAGTTTCGACCCGGTCTGAGGAAGTTTGGAAAGACGCAACAAGGCCATAGGAGAGATGAATCATGGCAGTCAATGACGCACATCCGACCATGGAGCGGGACCTGAGGTACTTCCCCGCCGAGACGGCGGAGCCGAAGAAGCTGACTCGGGAGGAGATTGACTACTTCAACGAGCATGGGTACGTGTTTCCCATAGATCTCTTCACGGAGGAAGAGGCGGATGCCAATCGGCAGTATTTTGATAAGCTGTTGAAAATGGCGTCGGACGCCGGGCTTGACAGTTATTCGGTCAATGCCTGGCATACGCATTGCGAGGGCATCTATGATCTGGTCATGAACGATCGGATTCTCGACTATGTTGAAGATATCCTGGGGCCGAACATCGTTTGCACTATGACGCACTACTTTTCCAAAATGCCCAGTGACGTCAAGTCGGTATACTGGCACCAGGACGCCTCTTTCTGGGCGCTGACGCCAAGCAAGGTCGTTACGGCCTGGCTGGCAATCGATGACGTGGACGTGGAGAACGGCGCGATGAAGCTCTTCCCGGGCACCCATCTGCTGGGTCGTATCCCGTTTGAATGGGTGACCGACGAGGAAGAGGGCGTGCTCAGCCAGCATGTCCACAATCCGTGGCGCTACGGGCAGCCGGTTTCGGTCGAGTTGAAGGCCGGTCAGATCTCGCTGCATACCGACATGCTTCTCCACGGGTCGCAGCCGAATCCCTCCAGCCGCAGGCGCTGCGGACTGACTATCCGCTATTTCCCGGCGGACGTGCGAGGACCGGAGCCGGAAAGCGGCAACGGGATCATTGCGCGCGGCGTTGACCCGGACGGCTACTGGCAGCATTTGCCGCGGCCGGAGGGGGATACCATCCCGCCCCATCTGCTTGAGGAACAGGAGTCGTAGGAAAAGGGTCTTAATGTAGACGGCTAATGGCCGGGCGAAGCTGGGCCGGTCTGGTCGGCGTCATCTCTGCAGAGAAGCAGCAACTCAACCGAAAGAGCAACGGCGCGGTGCGGCATCCTGTAAAACTTTGGATGTTGCACCGTTTTCTATTGTCTGAACTCCGGTGGGAAGGTTTTTCTGACCCGAATCAGACTGCAACTGCCTCTTCGAACAGAGAAGGAAAGTGTCTGTGGGGATCGCCCGGATCACGAAACAGGATCTGCTGGCGGGGCGTCAATTCTGCGTGTGACGGCGGCTGGACGCGCCTCGCAGTCCACGCCACGTGTGAAATGCAGTACTTGTAGAGGAGCGCCCTTCGTTTGTGCTGTGCCTGCCAGGCGGCGGTGCCGTGCGTCAAGGCCTCGGTGAACAGGATCGCCGAACCGGCCGGGGCTTCGGGTATGATCACGCTGGACGACGCCTCGGGGGCTTCGTCGATCTGTTGGGGCAGCTTGTAATTGCTCTTGTGGCTGCCGGGAATGCAGCAGAACCCTCCCTTACCGGGCCCTGTATCCGTAAGGCACCAGGTTACGACGACAAAACCATTGTAAATCTGATCATCGCGAAAAGGGACGTAGTCTCCGTGGTTCGCTCCTGTGGTCGGCGAGGTTGCCCCGTAGTCGGCATGGAGCCGTCCGCGCGGCATCCCCTGTTCCATGTACATGCCGTAAATCCTGTCCAGCCGAAAGCAGTCACCCAGTCGGAACCGCAGGATCGGCATTATCCGCTCGTGGTCCAGAAGATCGACGAAGGGTTGGCCCCATTCGAGGAAGCCGGGGCCGTCAGGCGCGCTCCCGAAACGTTGTGTCTGGCCCGGCGCAGGCAACTCCTGGACATCCAGCAGGTCGTTCAGTGTATCGACTTCTGACCTGCTCAAAGCGTCTTCGATTACCAGGTAACCTTGCACGTCGAACAGATACTGAAGTAAATGTTGCTCGTTCATGTCTGACCCTCTGAAAGCGACTGTCTGGACCGTCTGCCGGATATCCCTGTCCGGCCAGGCAGGTCATATCTTACGTCATAGTCTTGTCGGGCGCAACAGTTTCGGATAAAGCGTCCAAAGGTCAATGTTGAGGTGAGCTTTCCTGCACCTCGATAGCGGCAACACCAAGGCATAGGGACAGGTCCTGCGCCTGCCCGCTCTCGCGCCAGGGCCGGGCCGCACAAGAAGAAACCCGGACGGCGCAGCGTCCCCTGATACTGGGACCGCCGGGCCGTCCGGGTCTGGTTCGGCGCCGCAGGAAAAGCCAGCGCTGCGGCATTTATCGAGAGTCCGGGATTCAGTCAGTTCATTCCTGTACTGGTCCGATGGTCGGGCTCAGTCCTCGCTTCAGAATACCGTATTCGTCGGTGTAGGTCACGTAGACTCTGAGGAAACTGCCGACGTCTGTGCTTACCGGCGTGTACGATGCCGTGTCCTCGGTATCGAGCCCGGTGATATCCGTCCAGTCGCTGAGCGCAGTTTCGGAGATCTGCCATTGCCAGTCGCCGAGGTTGGTGTAGGCGTCCTCCGACAGCGTCAATTGGGCCGTGATTGACTCTCCGACAGTTGGACGATCGTCCGTGTTGAAATAGACGGTGTTCGTCTCGGTCTGTGGAGTAGGTGTTGGCGTAGGTGTGGCGGTCGGCTCAGGCGTCGGGGTTGGTCCGGGTCCGGGGACGAGTCCGTTCGACGGGAACCAGTCCGACCAGGGGCCGGCCCCAAGCAGGTTTTTCCCTCTTGTTCGGAAACGGTAGACTCTTTCGGGGTCCAGTCCTTTGACCGTATAGGAGACCGCGTCGGTGCCCTCGGTGACGCCGGAAATCGTTATCTCGCCCTGCGTCGTCCAGGACTCTCCGGTACCTACTGACGTCCACTGGATGTCATAAGAGGATACGTGGAGAAAGGGCAGCGAGAGCGGCAGAGGCGCGGTAGAAAACTGGACCGTAAGCTCCTCCATCGAATGCTGCTCCACCTGGCCCTCGACCGACTTTTGAGGGGGCGCCATGCTAATCGCAGCCACGATGGCGCCGACCACGATTAACACGCCAAAGATAGCCAGGGAGAGCTTGTTTATCAGTAGACGCAGCATGGTAACGCACATGCGCAATATCACATGTATGAAAACACGAAAGACCATCTGGACGCGACTAACTTCTCTCATCGGCAAATTCGCCATTCTTTTGACCTCCCTGCTGGATGATTCCATGGCTCCAAAATGAAGTGACTCTTGTGAATGCAGTGGCTCGAATTGTCAGTATCGAAAGTACCCTCTTCATTCGTATCGACTGATTTTTCAGTATAGTAGTTGGGAAATGGATTGTAAATCCGTCCAGTGCAGAAACTCTTTCCCGAAATGGCAGGCAAAAACTGGCCTCTTCCTGGAAAAATACTCTGGTAGAGGGCGGTTTTTTGGGTAGTGAGGACGAGAAACTCGCCCATGTGGCCTAAATCGACAGGTTAGCTACGAACTGCCAACGTCTCAAAGGAATTGACAGTTCGTACGGGAGGCGTAGAGTTGCTCTGACTCTGTTTTGGCAGGGGCGTGCAAATGAAACGGGAGGGCGATTGACGCCGATTCACGGGCGACAGGTGCGGGGTTGCGTAATTTGACGTCTGCTCTCTGACAGTCAGACAGCCGCGAAGAAGAGCCGCAGGATGGGGCCTGCTACGAAACCACTATAGTCGAACGGGCAGAGAGGTTGGGGCCGCTGTTTACCGTGGGCGGGGCGGTTGGCGGGTGCTTGAGGGAGTCGCCCGGTCGGACTGGGCATAGGCCCGGCCGCAAGGCAACGTGACCCTCTTTGCCGCTGGCAAACTGTGCCGCTCAATCCACGACCGGGCCGATAGTCTGACTCAGGGCTCTTTTGCGTTCGCCGTCGCTGTCGATGTAGAGGGCGGACGCACGCAGATATTTCCCTTCATCAGCCGCATTGGGCGTGTATCTGGCCGAGTTGGCCGCGTCGTAGTCCGTTATGTCTTCCCATTTGCCGAGACCGTCGTTGGACCGCTCCCACTTCCAGGATCCAAGGTCACTGTAGTCGCTGCCGGCAAGAGTGATCTCGACCGTTATCCGGGTGTCGACAGTTGGCGGATCGGCCCCCGCAGAAAACCTGACTACGTCGGCAACCGTTTCGACTGTGATAACCGGACCGATGGTCTGGCTCAGACCGCGCTTGTACTCCCCTTCGCTGTCGAGGTAGACAACGGAGGCGCGCAGGTATTTGCCGTTTTCGAGGGAGGAGGGGACGAAGACCGAGGAATCCTCGGCGTCATAGTCGGTGACGTCTGTCCACCCTCTCAGGGCATTGTCGGAGCGGTCCCAGCGCCAGCGGCCGGGATTACTGTAATCCGAATTCGGAAGCGAGATGCGTGCGCGCACGGCGCGGGTCACGACGGCCGGGTCATCGCCAAATGCGAATTCCACCGCGTCGGTCTCGATTTCCGCCGCGACTACGGGGCCCACGGTGGGGCTCAGCGCCGTCTTGCCGACTTCATCGCTGTCGACAAAACTGACGGAGGCGCGCAGGTACTTGCCTTCGTCGGCGGCTACGGGAGCGTAGAGTGAGGAGTCGGTCAGCCTTGCGCCGGCTACGTTTCGCCAGTTGGTCAGGCCGTCGTCGGAGCGTTCCCATTGCCAGCGTGAGCGATCGCTGTAGCTTTCCTCATCAAGGGTCAGGGCAACCCGGACGGTCTGTCCGATGACCGGCGGATCTCCGCCCTCCGTGACTCGAACGGCGTCAATTACCGTCTGCCGGGTCGGGGTTGCAGTTGGAACG
>VXRG01000042.1 GCA_009838625.1 Caldilineaceae bacterium SB0664_bin_27 | reverse complement strand
CGACGGCCTTGAGGACGTCGAGGTCGGGGTTCACGTCAAGGTGTTGGGCGGCCGCTTCCTCGATTTCTGCGGTGCGGACGCGCTTCATTTCCTCTTCGACGCGGCAGCAAGCATCAAGTGTCGCCTTGGCGCCGCGGCACATGGCGTCGTAGCGTGCGGGGGAGAGGGTTCCGTCCATCACCATTTTCATGCCCTCGACGAGGAGGTCAAGGATGACAGTGTAATGTTCGGGCATCTTCTTTTCGATGCGTACGACGGTGGCTGAGTTCTTGCCGCCGCGGGCGCGCCACTCATGGACCTGTTCGGGGGTGGGTCCGTGGGCGATGCAGTAGCCGCCGTACTGGTCAAGGGCGTGCCCCTTACAGGGGCTGCCGTCTTTTTTGAGTGCTTTACAGAGCATTTTGGACATTGTTAATGGCACCTCAAATGCGTGTTGTTTTCGCCGTGCCGTTTAAGGGCCGGCGATGGTGAATAGGATGACGGCGCATCGAAAATAGCGCACCGCGAAGCGAACATGGTAACACAGGGGTTCGGTATTTCTTAATCAGGATTTGCTGGATTTTTGTGCAGGTTTTGTAGAGCTTTTGGACAGCTTTTGTAGAGGTTTAACGGCGAGGAGAGAGGAGAGAGAAGTGAGGAGAGAGATGAGGCGAGAGAGACGAGGCGAGAGTGGGGAGTGGAGAGGAAGGAGGAAGGAGGAGAGAGTGGCGAGGAAGGAGGAGTGGATGCAGTTACAAGGGCAGGCGCAAGGTGGAACGGCAGTAGTTAGTGGTCAGTGGGACGGCAGTGGTCTGTAGCGAAATGGGTGGGGGCGCGGGGAGCGGCGGCACTTTGTGCCCCCATCTCGCTGGTCGGTCAAAGGTCAAAGATATTCAGAAACTGTTAATGTACTGATTTCGGTAGATCGCAGGTTCTTTTTTGGGAGATTTCTCACTTGAAGAAGGGGACCAGAGTGATACAATTTTTATTAGAAGGTGATGCCAGATTACAGCGTTGTATTTGGCAGTAGACAGCGGAGGATGCTGTGGAACGGAAAATGTTCGGCAAGGTTGTTGCCGCTTTGCGAAAGGAGCAGATCGATTTCAACAGCGGCAACGGTTGGAGCCAAGAAAAACTGGCAAGGGAGACCGGGCTGACAACAAGAATCGTGGGCAAGATAGAGCGAGGCAGCCAGGTGCGGCTGGACAGAGCTACTCTTCAAGAACTGGCGCGAGCGTTCCGACTTACTTCCCTGGAACGCCGCGAATTTTTCGCCATGGCCAGCGAAGTTACCGACGAAGCGATCGTGCGCGCAGACCTCAGCCACCAGGAGGTCTTCGACCAGGTCTGGGGCACGCTCGGTACGTTATGTACACCCGCTTTCCTAATGGACTCGTTCGGCGATCTGGTCGGAGCCAACCGCGCGGTCCTCAACTTTCACAAACTCAACTGGTCACAGCTAAACTCGGCAAGGAGTACTGCCGGAAACGTCAATATTCTCTCACTTCTGCTTGCGCCGGAGGCGCCTATTCGCCGCGTGCTTGGCAGCGGTTGGCAGGCAATCGCACTTGCCAACATGCGTCAGTGGCGGGTCATGACTCTGCGATATCGCCATACGAACCGCTTCCGCAACCTGTTTACCACGCTGTCCGCCTACCCCGACTTCCAGATGTTGTGGGCGGCCAGCCGCAGACGCGTCGAAGACGACAACAGCCGCCTGCGCAGTCACTTCTACACACACGGCGTTTACGGGCCAGTGGCTTATACCGTCTTTACGAACATCAGCTTGAGCGCCTGCGGCGATCTCTACCTTGCCACACTCGTACCCCAGAATCGCGACACGGGCGCCGTGTTCCAAAACCTGGCCGACAAGGGCCACCGTCCTTTGGCGCTAACGCCCTGGCCCAATCCCAGTCTTCCTGGCAACACTCACGCGTAGACGAATAATGTGTCAGGGGGAATGGGCCGCCTGCTTTGAGGAACCTGCCTGTAATTCAACCAGCTGTTACGGAGAGAAGCCAGTCCGGGAGCAGGGGATGCGCAGTGAATGCGTATCCCCTACTCTAGTTCCAGGGATCCTCGCCCAATAGCTTTCGTCCGAGCGGCGTCAGCGCGGCCGGGGTCTGGTGCCGAGGCTCCCAATCGCGCGGGTCGCCAGGCCAGTTTTCCATGGGGCGGCACTCCTGCCAGGAGCGAATACGCGCCGTGCGCTGCTCTTCGTCTTTCTCCGGCGCCGGCGACATCGTGATGTACTGGGCCAGCCGCGGCTGCGTCGAGCGGTTATGGCCGTTGCCGTGCGCCAGCAGCCTGTGCCAGATGACAAAGTCCCCGGCCTTGCCGTCCACGATTTTGACGTCGAGGCCGTCCATGTCCGGAAAGCGCGGATTGCGGTCGGCTGGCTGCGTCGCGACCCAGTCGTAAAAGGTCCTGTGGAAACCGGGGATACACTGAAAGCCGCCCTGGTCCACGTCGGTGTCGGTCAGGTAGAGAACGCCCTGCAGGCCAATGTGCGTGTCCGGGTTCGGGAGCCAGGTTGCGGCGATTTCGTCTCCCTCCAGCAAGGGCAGTTCTCCGGTGTCAATATCCCAGTGGATCATTCCCTTGTGGCCCCACTCCGGTCTGTCAGGCCTGTCGGGAGGCTTCATATTGGCGCGGTCCAGCGACACCCACAGTTTCTCGGTACCCAGCATCTCGCTGAACGCCTGATGGAGGCGCGGGAATTGACGGTTGTTCCACAGGGACTGATGCTGGTACATTTCGACCATCCCCGCCTGTGAGATTGGGGAACAGAGATCTTCCCGCGTATAGGGTTTGTACTTGTACCAGGACTCCCGGTCGTTTTCCTCCATCTCCAGAAAGGTCCAGATCTGCTCGACGAGCGCGTCCAGATTCTCCCGCGGTACTGCATTTGGGATCACGACATAGCCGTTCTCTTCCCAAAAGGCCCAATCTCTGTCGCTTAGAACCGGCATCTTTCTCCTCCTTGTACATTATGCCTCTGTGAAGCAAAGACGAATTCCGCCACTCATCCGTCCAGTCTAACTTCCTCCCCGCTTTCCGCGCTTTTGAGGAGACCCTCCATCATTTCCTGTACGATCAACCCATGAAGCAGGGGCGCCTCGCAAGGGACGCCATCCAGAATGCATTCGATGAAGTGATCGGCGATGGTGTTCCATGCCTTGCTTCTCTCCTCTGTAAGACCATCGAACGTGATGTCCAGGGGGCGACCCTCGTCCTTCAGACCGCGGCCCGCCTGCGGCTTGGCACCGAATCTCTTCGCCGTTTCTACTACGGAGGCCGGGACGGGGCCGTTTGTGTACAGGGTTGGCGGCCGAACTTGTGCGCCCGCTTCTTCTCCGAACAGCTCGATCTGCACGTCCCCGGGCTGGTGGGAGGCCCAAAAGCTTTCTACCTGCAGGGCGCGGCCATCCTCGAACCGGATGAAACCACCAGCGTAATCGTCGGCGGCAAACTGGCTATAGTAACTCTCCGGCGCCGACGCGACTTCATCAGGCGCCTTGCGCCCAAAGAAGCCCAGCCCGCGCGGTCCGAACCTCGCGCCGGCGACTCCGGTCACGCTCACCGCCAGCGGCTTTCCCAATAGCCACCATGCCGAGTCCAGTACGTGCACGCCCATATCGCGAAATGCTCCGCCGCCTTTGCGGATGAAGCCGTTGTTCCAGGCCGGAATGCCGTTGCGGCGGATACTGCGGGCGCGGGCGTAGTAGATCTCGCCGAACGTTCCCAACTGCGCGAGCGCGCCCATATACCGGACCTCCGCGGAAAAACGGGTGGAGAGCGACATCATGTTTACGACTCCGGCCGCCTCTGCCGCCTTCACCAGCCGCTCCGCCGCCTCCACTGAGTCGGCCAGCGGCTTTGTCACCAGGACATGCTTATCGTGCTTCACCGCTTTCAGTCCCATCGGCACATGCAGTTGATTAGGGGTGCCGATGAAGATTGCATCGATCTCCCGGTTGCGGCACAGCTCGTCGAAGTCGGTGTACAGGCGAATCTCGTCCGGCTGCGGCAGGAGCGCCGCGAAGTCGGTCATGCTCTCTTCGACCAGATCGCAGAGCGCTACCACCTCCGCGCGCGGGTTGCTTGCGAGGGCGAGCCCATTGGGCCTGCCTATACCCATGCCGACGACGGCAACGCGTACTTTCTTCATGTAAGATTCTCGCCTTTCATTTCAAAACGGCAGGCTGTCAACAGAGCCGGCCGAACTGCGCACGCCGGTCGTCGCGGCGAAGGGACTACCTTTCGACCGTCAGTGCGTAGTGTCCTTCAATGTAAGGGTACCGCTCGGCAACCCCATCCGCCAACTCGATTCCGAAGCCGGGGCTTTCCGGCAGATGCAGATGCCCGCTGTCCATTGCCGGCGGCTCTGCGGCGATATTCCATTGCAGAGGCCCCTGAATCTGGCAGACCTCCAGAATCTCCAGGTTGGGCAGGGCCGCGACCGCGTGGGCGTGCGCCATCGCCATCAATCCGTTGTGCCAGGAGTGGGGGTAAAGTTTGAGGCCGTGATGCGCCGCCAGCTCCGCGATGCGTACCAGTTCGGTCAGGCCGCAGACGCCGGCATCAGGCTGCACGATGTCGTAGGCCCGCTTCTCGATGTAGGGGCGAAACTGCTCCAATGTCGTGAAGCTTTCGCCTCCGGTTACAGGCATATCCACCGCGGCGGCAAGCGCGGCATAGCCGTCGATATCGGTCCACGGGATCGGCTCCTCCAGCCAGGCGAATTCCAGCCGGTCCAGCTCCCTGGCGATAGGCAGCGCCTCTTCCAGCGTAAGCCGACAGTTGCCGTCCAGCGCCAGCTTCATCCTACCCGCCACGGCCTGATGCAGCTCTCGCACGAGGCCAAGAAAGCGGTCAACGGTCACGCCGTCCCACTCCCAGTTCGTGCCGATACGGAACTTCATCACTGGGAAACCCTGTTCAACGTATCCCAACGCCTCTTCGATCAGCTGTTCGGGCCGGTCCCGCCAGTCATAGCGGCAGCCGCTCGAGGCGTACATCGGTACCTTGCCGGACGGGCTGTCACCGAGCAGCTCGCTGACCCGCTTGCCCGCCGCCTTCCCGCGCAGGTCCCAGAGCGCGCAGTCGATACCGGCCACGGCGGCGTCGTGGGCGCGGTCCCGGCCGTTCGGATGCGGCGGCGTAGCCTTGTCCGTCGGGTCCTTGCCGATGAGGGCCGGCGCCAGCCAGTCCACCCATTCGGCGATGCGGGGCGGCACACCGTAGGCGCTCGCCTCTCCTATGCCGACCAGTCCCTCATCCGTCCGGATGCGTACGACCGCGCAGTCGGCCTTCACAGTGCGGTAGCTGGCAGTGACCCACTGCCGTTCCGGCTCGTGCATGCGCGAGAGGCATACCGTGTCGAGAGCGATTATCTTCATTGCGTTTCCCTTCACCAAGGCAAGTTGCAGGAGGGCTCGTTGACGTAGCGGGCCATTGAGATATCCAGTTCGATCTGTGTCGCCGGCGGGAGCTCGACCTGGAGGTAGACGTCTCCGACGTTCTCCTCCTCAGTCGTATGTTCGACTTCTGGCGACTGGTAGGCCGGTGGCGGGCCCGGGTAGATGCTAGTCCGCTTCGTATAGCGGACTGTTTCGAAGCGGTGTTCGCCGAAACCGCCGGCCTGCAACAGGACGGTACGCGACGCATACGGGCTCAGATTGACCAGTTCCACAACCGTTCGGTCGGCATCCAGACGCGATACCAGCGCAGCGACGTCCGCAGGCAGCCCCGGCCGCTTGCGTTCTGCGTCGTAGTAACGCAGCCGGCAGTGCAGGAGCCCGCCGTTGTAGATGATTTGCGGCGCGCCCAGCGTGAGCTGCACCAGCGCTTCGGTGATTACGGGGTTAAGCTGCTGCCAGTGGTGGATGTGTACCTGTGTCAGGTCCTCCTCGTCTTCCTGGATCAACGCCAGCCGGCGGCAGACCTGCCCGTAGGTGGAGGCCAGCATCTGCTCGGGATATTCGGGGTTGTCTCCGGCCAGGAAGCGCAGCCAGGGCTGTTCGTGACCGTTGTCCTCCTTGTTGCGGAAGCCTTGAACGCGGCGCCAGTCATACTTTTCCACCCGTCGCAGCGTCTCGATCCGCTCCCAGTCGGCGGGATCCATCGTCATGTTCCAGACAGCGGCGGGATAGACCGGCGACATTGGCTGATAGTCGAACCAGCCCTCGTCGTTGTGCCGGTAGGGGACGACAAAGATGCCCTCCTGTTCGCTGTCCAACTGGTCCACCCAGTGGCTGCGCAGGCTCATGGCTTCGCCGCCAGGACTCCGCAATTCGCCCAAATCCCAGATGGCGTCATACTGGTCGCGGGCCAGTTGCAGATACGTCTCGTCGCCGGTGAGCAGGAAGGCGTTGCCGCCGCTGACGGTCGCGGCCATGCCAATGTTGTAGTAACCGTGGGGCCAGCTCCAGCCGTAGAGTCCACCGTACCAGCGCCCATCCAAATATTCGCCGACGTCGCCGGAAAGCCCCACGTTGTCCGGCAGGAGGCCGGCCGGTTTCGGCCGCTCCGACTGTCCTGACTGCTCCGCTGGGGGCGCACTGCCTGCGGCCCGTTCCCGCCAGGCGTTGAAGTACTCGACGATCCAGCGCCGGTACTTTTCCTCGCCGGTGAGCAAGAAGGCGTTGGCAATCAGACTCGTTACCATCAGATTGCCGGCTACGTCGCCCTTGCCCATTCGTTCCTGCATCGCCTCCCCCATGCGCCGCGACAGGGTCGGGTCCTTCAGATCGTCGTATTCG
Organism: Caldilineaceae bacterium SB0664_bin_27; assembly: GCA_009838625.1. Taxonomy (GTDB): domain Bacteria; phylum Chloroflexota; class Anaerolineae; order Caldilineales; family Caldilineaceae; genus Bin5. The sequence goes on along the minus strand of VXRG01000042.1, from coordinate 36,936 downwards.
CGTACGCCTTCAATGTCGGTGTAAGGGAGACCATAGGTGCGCATGGATGCGCTCCAGCCGTAACTTGGCTCCGGGCTGTCCGTATGTCCCCAGCGCGGCCCGCCGCTGCCGTTGTGCGGCGCCCTGATCAGCTTGCGTTCGGGGTCGTAGTTTGGGGCGTCGGGGTTCTCGTTCAGATAGAGGCCTGCAAACCTTACCGCGCGCTCGCGGTTGCGCTCGTTGGTCGGGTCCGCCAGACAGAGAAAGTAGAAGTAGATGTAGCTCTCACTCTGGTGGAACTGATCATAGCCCCGTTCATACTCGTCCAGCACCGGTCCCAGCTCCGTCAGCTGTTTGGTGATGGCGTCCCACTGGCGCTGCCCCTGCGTGAGCAGATGATCGCCGCCACCGAGCAGGTAGTAGAGGGGCCAGTTGTAGGAGCTCTCGTAGAAATCATCGGCCCCGTCGCGAGAGTCACTCCACCTGTCGGCCCAGATCAAAGTTCCGTCAGGCCGTGTGTACTTCTCCAGGAAAGGATGTACGGAGCGGTCCATCAGATCAAAAAGCGCCCGCTCCAGCACTGCCCAGGCAGGCGGTGCATCTAGAGGGACGCTGGCAGTGAGTGTAAGCACGGGGCTCACCTCTCTTGTGTGTGCGTGGGATTGTATGTATCAGATTGCTGCCGGCACACTTTCCTCCGGCGACAAGTCAGCGTTCACCGCTGCGCCAGCGTCTGGCAAGCAGCCGGCGCAGCGGCAGAACGCGTCTGGTGCATCGATAAGGCCTTTTGCTGAAACAGGCTCGCCTTTACCGTGGATTCTTCGCCCGCCACTCCTGCAGCTGACGGTTCACTTCGTTGATAATGGTCTGGGCGCCGGCCTCGTTCAGCTTCTCGATGGCCTCGGCCGCGCCGTCCGCATAGGCGACCCAACCGTACTGGATCGGCAGAACCAACTCGTTGTAGACGGCCGATGTCTGGGCAATCTCAGTCTTGATCGGTTCGCGGTCCACCACGAAGCCCAACGCCTCTGACGGGAAGGCCGTGTCGTTCATCTTCTTGGTCGCTTCCCACGCCCCAACCTGCTTGGCGTCACGATAGTAGGCGTTGAACTGATTGCCGAACATCCAGTCCGTATTCGGATTGTAGGTGCTGGTGTTGCCGTCAACGCCATCGGGGAAACGCATGACCTGGTTGGCCTCATCTTCCCAGACCCAATGCACGCCCTCTATGCCGCGCGAAAGCAGGTTATAGATATAGGCATTGGTATTGAACTCCTCCAACACCTCCATCGCCTTGCCCGGATTCTTGGAGGTGGCGCAGATCGCGTTCATCGTTGCGGTGGCGCCGGCGGTGTCCAGAATCAGGGGGACCGTCAGGCTTTTGCTGAGGAACTCGAAGCCGTAAGCGTTCTGCGCCTCAACGTCGTTCCCCGGCTTTTCCACATGATACCCCATTGCATACTGACCGGCACGGAACGCAGAACGGGCCTCGTCATTGGGCAACGGCTCAAGAGGCATATAGCCTTCATCGACCCAGCGCTTGGTTGAATCGGCCGCCATCTGGAATTCGACCGTTTCGACCATATTGACGGCGGTCAGCGTCTCGTCGTCAGCCTTCATGCCCAGAAAGGCAATGCCGTCATCCAGAGGGTCGAAGCCGTAGTACTGGGAAAGGAAGAGACCCCTACCCGGCGCTGCGACGAAAACGGGGGTGATGCCCTCGCCGTCGCGTACGTCAGCCAGCCAGGGTTCCATGTCTTCCCACTTTGATACGGCATCGAGATCCAGCCCGTACTTCTCGGCCAGGTCCTTGCGCGGATGGACGCCCCAGGGCTTGGGGAATATCTGCTGATTGATGACGCCATAGATGACGCCGTTGACGCGCGCCGCGTCCCAGGTCGTGGCCGGCATGCTGCCCCACAGGCCAGGCGCATGGTTGAGCAGCAGATCATCCAGCGGCGCCAGCACACCGTTGGCAACATTGTTGGCGTAACTGTTGATCCAGGGGGCGGTAAATATGATATCGCACTCTTCACCGGCGGACAGGCGCAACTGCATTTTATCGTTGAATGCGCCGAAGTCGATTGGTTCCAGGGTCAGGTGTACACCGATCTTCTCGTGGAGGACTTCATTCATCGCGTCCTCCACCTTCTGCAGGTCTGCCGGGATACCGCGGCTGCCGTAAGAGTAAGTGATATTCACCAGTCCTTCGGTTGGCGAAGGCGCGGCGGCCTGCTGGCCATCGCCAGATGACGAATCCGCCGGCGCGGGCGCCGGGCAGGCCGTAAGTATCATAGACGCGACCAGCAAGACGCTGAGCACGCACAAAACACGGTGTCGGTTCATTTGAGTTTTCTCCTCTTGATTGAACAGAACGTTGAACAACCTATGTCAGAAAGCGGTATATGGAAAATGGCGATGGCGACTTTGCGCCGTTGAAGGTCTCCACTATCGACTCATTCGCGAACACAACGGAGGTGATGACGCCTCGATCTGCGCTATCCTTTCAGCCCACCGATAGTAATGCCGCGGACGAAGTACTTCTGCAGCAGCAAGAATGTAAAGAGCGCCGGCCCGAAAGCCAGAACGGCCATCGCCATGCGCGCCGAGAGCGTCGGAATCGGCATCCCGGTTGTCTGCGGATTGGCCGCCATAATATTGATATTGGCCATCAGCACGTAGAGCAGATACTGGAGCGGATACATGGAGCTGTCGTCGATAAACAGCAGCGCCAGAAACCAGTCGTTCCAGTAGCGAAGCACGAAGAAGAGTCCGATGGTAGCCAGGACGGGCTTGGAGAGCGGCACGACGATCCGGAAGAAGATACGCCATTCGCCGGCGCCGTCAATCCGGGCTGCGTCCAGCAACTCCGGCGGCAGCTGGGCGAAGGAGGTCCTTATGATCAGCACGTACCAGGCTGTGACCATATATGGCAATATCAGGACAAAGATATTGTCCTTCAGGCCCAGGTAACGTGTAACCAGAATATAGAAGGGAACCATGCCGCCGTTGAAGAGCAGCGTGAAAAAGACATAGAAGGAGAGCGGGCCCCGCAGACGGAAATCTTTGCGCGCCAGCGGCCACGCCAGAAGGGAGCAGACCAGAAGTCCTGCGATGGTACCGAATGCGGTTACAAATGCCGTTACCCCGTAGGCCCGCAGAATCTGTCCCGGCTCCTGCAGGATGTACTCGTATGCGAATGTCGTGAACCCGACCGGCAGGAGCTGGTAGCCCTCCTTCGCGAGGCGCAGTTCGTCGGAAAGTGAAATGCTGACTACAAGTATGAGCGGAATCAGACAGGTCAAGCCGACCAGGGTCAGCACTGTGTGGACCGCGAACCTGCCCAAGTAGGCCTGTACGCGGTAGCGGTTGAGGTGCGCTGGCTGGCCAGTGGTCGAAACGGTCATGGCGGCGGCATCCTAGTAGAGCGCGTAGTCCTCGTTCACCCGCCGCACGACCCAATTGGCCCCGACGACAAGCAGAAATCCGACAAACGACTGGTAAAAGCCGGCTGCTGCGGCCATGCTGATCTCGCCCAGTTCGACCAGAGAGCGGTACACAAAAGTGTCGATTACATCAGTGGTCGAGTAGAGCAGGGGATTGTCTCGGGGCAGAAAGAAGAACAGGCCGAAGTCGGCGTGAAAGATGCGCCCAATCGCAAGGAGAGTGAGAATTATGATCATCGGGTAGAGCATCGGCAAGGTGATAAAGCGGATCTGCTGCAGTTTGCCGGCGCCATCGATCTTGGCTGCCTCGAACAGCTCTGGCGAAATGCCAAGAATGCCGGCCAGATAGATGATGCTGCTGAATCCAATGCCGTTCCACAGATTGGCAAACACGAGGATAGCCGGCCAGTACTGCGGGGAGCGATACCAGGCAATTCGGTCCAGCTCCAGAGCGTCAATCCACCGGTTGATGAGCCCGGTCTGGCCATTGAGAAAAGCAAATACAAAGTAGCTGACGATCACCCAGGAGATGAAGTAGGGGAAGAAGAGCATCGTCTGATAGTACTTGCTCATGCGACTGCGATAGGCTTCGTTCATCAGGATGGCAACCACCAGCGCGCAGGCTGTGGTTGTGCTGATGAAAAGCACGTTCATCAGCAGGGTATTGCGGGTGATGCGGAAGGCGGCGTCAGTCCCAAAGAGAAAGCGGAAGTTCTCCAAGCCGACCCATTCGCTGCCCAGGATTCCCAGATTGAAGCGATAGTCCTTGAAGGCAATGACGATGCCCAGCATCGGCAAGTAGGCAAAGATGAAAAGCAGGATGATTCCGGGCAGTGACATCGACAGCAGCGAGAGATTCGTCGTTAACTCGCGCTGGTTGCCGAACAGCCTGTGGATGACGCGCACGGTTGCGGACGCCGGTTTCTGCGCCTGGCGGGGGCTGGGCGGCGTGGAGGCCTGTCTTCCCAACTGTTTATCGTTGATCACTTAAGTCTTACCTGCCGACACAGGGGAAAACCCTTACAGCGGCTATTGGGGCTAGCCGCTTCAAAAACAGGGTCGAGAACTGCTGGCTGAAAATGTCAGTGGGCCCGCGGCCCGCTCAAGTCAGTACGGTTGGGCCACCTGGCTGGAGGAACCGGTGCTAGGCTACACGAGGCAAGATTCTTTGTCAAATTTTTCACTATCGATCAAAAATAGGGTTTTCAACATTGATACATTATAATGGTCGGCCAGTACCCCTTTGTGCATTAAGTAACAATTGTAGGTGAGGAGCCTCAATGTCAGTCAAGACTGGCCGGTACACTGCTGTGCCAGAGACACAAGAAGACTTGCCGCCTCCGGTGGCATCCGTCGCACCCATGACGCACCGTAATCACGGTGATGCACGCGTCGACAACTACTACTGGTTGCGAGAACGCGACAACCCAGCCGTTCTGGCCTACCTTGAGGCTGAAAACAGATACACCGAAGCAATGCTGGCCCATACGGAGCCGCTGCAGGAAACCCTCTACGAGGAGATGAAAAGCCGCATCATGGAGACCGATGAATCGGTTCCGGTTGCGCACGGCGGCTACTTCTACTATCACCGCGTAGAGAAGGGCAAGCAGTATCGCATCTACTGCCGCAAGAAAGGCGCCTTGGACGCCGAGGAGCAGGTCTTGCTAGATCTCAACGTCGAGGCTGAAGGGCTCGAGTACCTGCGGATGGGGAATTTCGCGGTGAGCCCCGATCATTCCCTCCTCGCCTTTGCCCTCGACACGGACGGGTCGGAGACTTATACGTTGCAAGTCAAAGACCTGGAGACGGGTGATCTGCTGCCGGACCGGATCGAAAACACATACTACGGGCTGGAGTGGGCCAACGACAATCGCACCCTCTACTACACGACGCTCGACCCCGCACTGAGGCCCTACAAACTACACCGCCACCGTTTGGGAGACGCCCCCTCCGACGACGAGGTCGTTTACCACGAGGAGGATGAGCGGTTCTTTCTGCGGCTATACAAGTCCAAGAGCGAACGCTATGTTTTCTTCGCTCTCGGAAGCGCCGTAACCACCGAAGTCTTTGCGATAGACGCCGAAGATCCCGCCCGCCCGCCTCGCTTGATTCAGCCGCGCGTACAGGATATGGAGTACTTCGTCACTCACCATCGCAGTGGGAGCGGGGAAGAACGCTTTCTCATTCTTACAAACTGGGAGGCGGAGAATTTTCGCGTAATGGCGGCGCCGGTCGATTCGCCCGCCAGAGAAGAGTGGCAGGAGCTCATTCCACATTCTCCCGAAGTCATGCTGGACCATATCGAGCCGTTTCAGGACTTCCTGGTCGTGTGGGAGCGGGAAAGGGGCCTTACACAGATCAGGATCCAGGATCTGCGCACCGGGGCCTTTTTCGCGGGCAAAGATTCCCCCTCCCACCGGGTCGAGCAGTTGGAGCCGGTCTATACGGTCTTCCATGGCCAGAATCCTGAGTTCGCCAGTCAAGTGCTGCGCTATCGCTACACGTCCCTCGTCTCCCCGCCGACGGTCTTCGACTATGAAATGGAGAGTCGCGACCGCACGCTGCGCAAACAGGACGAAGTGCACGGCTACGATCCGGGGGCATTCACGACCGAACGTATCTGGGCGGCTGCGCCCGACGGCGTCAGTGTGCCGATCTCGCTAGTGTCCCCGGCCGACGTCAGAAGGGACAGTCAGAACCCCTGCCTTCTGATTGGCTACGGCTCCTACGGCATGAGCTATGATCCCTCCTTCAGCAGCAACCTTGTGAGTCTGCTGCAACGAGGCTTTGTCGTCGCGTACGCCCATATTCGCGGCGGCGGTGAGATGGGACGGCAGTGGAAGGAAGACGGCAAGTACCTCAAAAAGAAGAATACCTTTTCCGATTTTATTGCCTGCGCCGAGACGATCATCGACCGCGGATACACGTCACCGTCACGCCTGGTGATCAGCGGACGCAGCGCTGGCGGTCTGCTGATGGGCGCAGTGACCAACATGCGGCCAGACCTGTTCGCCGGCGTCGTTGCCGGTGTGCCATTTGTCGATGTTGTCAATACGATGCTCGACGCCAGCATTCCCCTGACCGTCATCGAATGGGAGGAATGGGGCAACCCGGCCGACCAGGAATACTACCGCTACATGATGAGCTATTCACCCTATGATAATGTCGAGGCCAAGGCGTACCCGGCCATTCTGGCTACCGCAGGCCTCAACGATCCCAGAGTGCAGTACTGGGAGCCAGCGAAGTGGGTGGCCAAACTGCGTGTGTGCAAGACTGACAAAAACCCGCTTCTACTCAAAACCGAGATGGGGGCCGGTCACTTCAGCAAATCCGGCCGCTACGACTACCTGGAGGAGGTTGCCTTGGAGTACGCATTCATTCTGGACACGACCGGTTCTGTCCCTCTTAGTGACGGGAGCAGAGGCCAATGATGAGGTTGATCGATCGAGAGTTCGTGCGGATATGTTCCTACGCATTCCCTTCGGATTCTCCCCTGCCGCAGCTGTCGAAATCTTTGCCGCAGCACCTACGCCGTGAGATGACGAGCCTTGAAGTAGACTCAGATGACCTGGTGACCCTTCGCTTCCATTTGCGAAGCAGGATCGCTTGTATCCAGACACGCGACGGTGTCATCGCCTGGCAAGCTCCCGAGCCCTGCAAATTGCAGGTCAACTATCGCCATGGAATCCTGCAACCTCTTGGCGAGGTTGAGCTCGCCGAGCAAGCTGCCCGAATCCCAAATTGGGACGCCGTCCCGGCTGAAATAGTCAGCTCAGTGGACACAGAGGGCTCCCTGATCGGAGGCGAACAGGAGGAGCACAGTCCGAGTCAGAACTTCCTGGCTCCAACCGCCCTCGACGGCGAATTCGATTCGTCTCCCGGCGTTCATAATGGCGATCTCGGCCACCTGCACTTTCAGAGCGGCACCAATGGCGACGTCGGTCCCCAGGAAAGTGACGCCAACGGCGCAGGGGGCCAGGTACGGCGCGGATACGTCCGCCTGGAACTGCTCGAATTAGGGTCGCAAAGATCGCATACAATCCTGAGCTCCGAACTATACAGTCTCGCCATCCTCGCGCGCTTCCGCCTGCTGACAGACACGTTGGCGCGATGGATGAGGGTGACATCGGGCGTGGTCAGCAGTTAGAAACGGCAGGCGATAGTTAACTGCCAACCCGTAACCACAGCAGGTACTGGACAACCATGACTCGAATTGCCATGTGGTGTGCGCCGCGCACCGTCTCGACGGCACTGATGCGCGCCTGGGAAAACCGTCCGGACACGTCTGTGAGCGACGAGCCGTTCTATGCCAACTACCTTCAGGTCACCGGCATCGATCATCCAGCGAGCGACGAAGTCATAGCCAGCTACGAGACCGACTGGCGCGTTGTCGCTCGCATGCTGACCAAAGACCCCCTGCCAGACGGCGCCTCGATCTGGTATCAGAAGCATATGGCCCATCACATGTTGGACCATATCGAACTGGACTGGATGGACAGGCTGACAAACTGCTTTCTGATCCGGTCGCCTGCCGAGGTCATCACCTCTTACATCAAAGTGCGGGCAGAACCCACGATGGCGGATCTGGGCTTTCCACAGCTGCTGCGGCTGTTCGAGACCGTCCGCCGCAACTCCGGCTCGACACCTCCCGTCATCGACAGCCGGGACGTGCTGGAGGATCCCCGCGGCACGCTCACGCTACTGTGCGAGGCCGTGTCAGTGCCCTTTTCGGAGCAGATGCTTTCATGGCCGCCGGGCCGCCGCGACAGTGACGGTGTCTGGGCGCCCTACTGGTACGCGGCCGTGGAAAAGTCTACCGCTTTCGCCCCGTACATTCCCAAGGACGAGACGCCGCCTCCGCAACTTCAAGACCTGCTCTCCGAGGCGCAGGAGGCCTACCAGGAGCTCTATCGTTTCCGTTTGACGCCAGATCGTGATCAGTGACAGATGTCAGGTTAGCGGCCAGCCACTGTTGAGTCTTGGGGTTCTGAACAATGTTACAGAAATTCCACGAAGCCAATCGCCATCTTCTGGTCAACATCAATGGGCGCCTCGTCCACCGGGACGAGGCAGGCGTAAGCCCTTTTGACTCCGCCGTGCAAAACGGTGATGCTGTCTGGGAGGGCCTGCGCCTCTACAACGGCCGAATCTTCAAGCTGGAGGAGCATCTGGCCCGCCTAATGGACGGCGCCAAAGCCCTTGCCTACGAAGGCGTACCTCCCGTTGAGGAGATGGTGGAGGAAGTGCGGCGGACGCTTAAGGCCAATGAGATGCAGGACAACGTCCACATCCGTCTGACCCTCAGCCGCGGCGTCAAATACACCAGCGGCATGGATCCCCGCATCAATACGAGCGGCACGACGCTGATCGTCCTGGCCGAACACAAGCCGCCGGTCTACGACCGGGGCGGCATCCGTTTGATCACGTCCGGCATCCGCCGCATTCCTCCAGACTGCCTTGACCAGAACATCCACTCCTGCAATATGCTCAACTCGATTCTGGCCAAGATGCAGGCCAATGCGGCCGGCGTCGACGATGCCGTGATGCTGGACCTGAATGGATTTGTGTCCGAAACGAACGCCACACATCTGTTTATGGTCAGACGCGGCGTAGTCACCACACCGCACACGCACGCCTGCCCCGAAGGGATAACCCGCGCGACGGTGCTGGATCTGTGTCACCTGCACCGAATCCTCGCGGAGGTGCGTGACATTTCTCTGCCGGAGCTCTACCGGGCAGATGAACTGTTCTGCACGGGCACGATGGGCGAACTGACGCCGGTGGTCGAACTGGACGGCCGCACCATCGGTACAGGAGACGGGGGACCATTTACCCAGCGACTGAGTCAACTGTACGCCGAGCTGACCCGCAGCTCAGGCTTTCCGATTCTGGTCGAATGAGCGAGAGGGGAGCGCGTGGTCCGTCCTCGCGAACGAAGCACGCCTGCGGGCCACCGCTGAAACGCACTGTCGTGCAGTTGACAGAACCCGGAATCCCGAGGGGTGCTGCGAGGGTTTACTGCGCCAGGGCAGGACTGCCATCCGTACCCTGAAGTGAGAGTTGGGCTGCTTCGACTATCAGGTTAGGCCAGATGGGTTAAGCGGGCTGAGAGGGCGGTTAACGTCAGGTTCAGAAGCTGCTACCTGATTGGGGCGGTCGGCTAGCCAGCTACTTCCGGTTTGCCGGAACACTCTCGAATCTTCTGATCATTCCTGGCTTCCGTTCAGAAACTCAACGGTGTGGTAAACAGGCAAGTGCTTCCCGAGCCTCTGCAGGTGGCTGTCGATCTGGGTCATGCAGCCGATGTTGCCGGTGACCACGGCGTGCGCGCCGGTACCGAGGATGGCTTCGGCCTTGCGTTGACCTAATTGGGCGGCAATTTCCGGCTGTTCGATGTTATAGCTCCCCGCTGACCCACAGCAGATTTCACCCTCCGGGATCGGTACAAGAGTAAGATTCGGGACCGCCCCCAGCAGACGGCGCGGCGCGTCTGTCACGCCTTGCGCGTGCGCGAGATGGCAGGCGTCGTGATACGCGACCGTCATCGGCGCCGGCAGCGCAGGCGGCGGCTCGATGCCGAGCGCGTCCAGGAATACGGTCACATCCTGCACTTTGCCGGCAAAGTCTCGCGCCGCCTGTTCTTCTGCCTCGCCGGCAAACAGCAAGGGGTACTCGTGCATGCCGGAGCCGCACCCGGCTGCGTTGGTCACAACCGCATCGACTTCGCTCAGGTTGAAGGCTTCGAAGTTGCGTCTGGCCAGCGCCCGCGCCTGGTCTGCAGCACCTGTGTGCATTGAAAGCGCGCCGCAACACCCCTGGCGCGGCGGGATGACAACCTCGACACCGTTGCCCGTCAGGACATCGACGGTGGCGCGGTTGATTCCGGGCGTCAAAACCTGTTGTACACAACCGCTCAGCAGCGCGACCCGCGCCCGCCGTTTGCCCTGCGCAGGCGAAATCGGCGGCAGCGCGACCCGCGGCGGCAGTTTTTCAGGCAACAGATCGAGCATCGTTCGCAGCGCCGCGGGCAGGAACGGTTTGAAGATTCTCGTCAGGCGTCCCATTACCGCTGCAGCGCGAAAACGTCCAGGGTAGGGGAGCGTCTGGTTCGTCAGCGTGCGCGTCAACTCCTCCATGGGGGAGCGGCTGCGCCCCTTCTCCGTCATTTCCCGGAAAGGCGTGAGCAGCTCACCGTACTCGACTCCGGAAGGACAGGCCGTAACGCAGGCCAGGCAGCCCAGACATCGGTCCACGTGGGGCAGCACTTCCTCCTGGGAAAGTTCTCCTTCGAGAGCGCCTTTCATCAAGAGGATGCGCCCACGCGGGGAGTCCATCTCCTCCCCCAACGCAAGGTAGGTTGGGCAGGCCGGCAGACAGAAGCCGCAATGGACGCAACTGGCGACCGCTTCCGCCATTGACGGCGCCTGCGGGCCGAGCGAATCTACAGGTATTGAGTGGCGCATGGGATCGCTATCTCTGGAATCATGTAGTCAACAGGACTTTGCCCTTGGTCTGGCGCGCCTCCAAGTAGGTATGAGCGCCCTCCGCGTCTTCGAGCGGGAATGTGCGGTCGATGCGGAATTCCAGGTTGCCCTCCGCGATCCAGTTAAAGACGTCACTGGCGCGGCCTTCAAGCTCCGACCGTGTCAGCATGTGGGAGGCGAGCGTGGGCCGGGTCAGGAAGAGCGAGCCCTTCTGGTTGAGGACCTGCGGGTCGAGCGTCGGCACTACGCCGCTGGCCTGGCCGAACAGCACCATGTATCCGCGCGGCTTCAGGCAGTCCAGGCTCTTGTCGAAGGTGGCGATGCCGACCGAATCGTACACGACCTCGACACCTTCGCCGCCGGTCAGGTCGCGCACTTCTTCCGCAAAGTCAACTTCAGTATAGCGGATCGTGGCATCGGCGCCTGCCGCCTCTGCGATGCGCGCCTTCTCATCGGTCGATACGGTGCCGAGCACACGTGCACCTCGCAGCTTGGCGATCTGTACCAGCAGCGCGCCGGTGCCCCCGGCCGCAGCATGGACCAGACAGGTGTCGCCCGGTTTCAAGGGATACGTGCTGCAGGCGAGGTAGTGGGCCGTCATCCCCTGGATCATCGCCGCGGCCCCATGCTGTGCATTGACGCCAGCCGGCCGATGGACGAGAATCCTGGAAGGTACGATCGCGTATTCGGCATAGGAGCCGGTCGACATCCCGTACGCCACGGCGTCGCCGACCGCCACTTCGGTTACACCCTCTCCGACGGCATCGACGATCCCCGCGCCTTCGACGCCGGGCGTGAACGGCAGCGGCAACGGATACCATCCGCGCCGATGGTAGGTGTCGATAAAGTTGACGCCTGCCACTTCGATCTTTACGCGCGCTTCCCCAGCGCCCGGCTCCGGCGTCGGCGCATCAACGTACTGCAGCACGTTCGGGTCGCCAACTTCCTGCACTTGAATCGCTTTCATCAGTTTTCTCCTCAATCAGTTTTCTTGATTATTCTCTGTAGTTACCACGGTTCGAATTTGCCCTCGGGATCAAGGGCCGACGCGATCCGTCGCAGGAATGCGTTTTGCATTGGCCGGCCCAGCAGAGGACTTTCCTCGTCTGCTCTGTTGTCTCCGTTGCCTTGCATGGTTCCGCGCCTGGCGCGGCCAATTAACTGAATACCCTGTAAGTCCTGTTGCAGCAACAGACTGTGGAGGTCCCGGGAGGCATCCTGCTTTACACGCCCCTGCGCCGTTCTGTCCGGCCAGCCGAGCCAGAGAAGATTCCCGCCGACGCTATAGCGTCGCGTCGCAGTCTCGGAGCCACTGAGCGCCTCCTCCACCGCCGGGATCCGTCTCGGTGTCAAAGGGACCCGAACCAGTCCCAGCCCCTCCGTAAGCCATCCCATCGATCGCGCCGTCTGCCACAGGCTTTCTTCCTCCTGGTCCTGGTACAGCGAGAGACGGCGCGCCCTCCCCGTGCCTGCGGACACAACCGTCTGCAACGCCCGGGCCCGCTCTTGCAGTACATTCGGCAGTCCGCCTATACGCACCCAGAGGGTCCATCCCTCCTCCGCCGACGCGAAGTCGACAGCATGCAGGTCAATGTCGCTGCGCGTCACTGCGTCCAGAGCGCTCAGCAGATCGGTGAGTCCGTCAAATTCCGCTGCCACGGTGGCAAATGCCGGTGGCCGGGGGAAGACCTTGAAGGTCAGTTCGGTCAGTATGCCCAGTCTTCCCAGGCTGCCGACAAACAGTTTGGGGAAGTCGAATCCGGCCGCGTTCTTCACCACCGTTCCTCCGCCCCGAATCTCCTGCCCCCGCCCGTCGACAAAGCGAATGCCGATCAGAAAGTCGCGAATGCCTCCGTAGCGGTAGCGTCCCGCACCGCTCAGGCCGGCCGCGACCGTGCCTCCCAACGTGGCCCCGCGTTCAGCCAGGGGCGGATCGAAGGGCAGATACTGTCCTTCTGCGGCCAGCAGCGCCGCCATTTCCGAGACGCGAGTGCCGGCGCGGGCGGTAAAGGTGTATTCCTCGGGCTGATAGTCGACGACGCCTTTCAAGGCGGACAGGTCGAGCGTCTGTGCGTCATCCAGGCAGTTTGGCAGGGACAGAGCCGGTTTGGAGCCGCCGCCCCGGACCATTACTCTCTTCGCTCCCCGCACAGCATCCTGGATTTCAGCAACGCTATTCATAGTTCAGGTTTCTTACCGACTGGACTTCCGCCCTTCCGAAAGCAAAGTGAAGAGCGGTCCCCTGACAGCTGTCATTAGTTCCTGGCATTCAGTTTACTTGTGCGCTCCGGCGGTACCAAAAGCGAATGGCGACAGCCGGCAACATCAGTGCGCTATTCCCCCGTAATCCTGTAGAGAGCGCCATCCTGATAGCCGGTGACGTACAGGTTGCCCTCCTCATCCCCGCCCACGCTACTGACCGGGACCCTCGCATTTACGGGTAGCGTGCTCAGCCAACCATCATAGATGCTTCGGGGCGAACCGGCCTCCGACCGTTTCAACCCCCAGACTCTGCCGCTGCAGAAGTCGCCATAGAAGAAGACGCCCTGCAATGCCGGATAGTCGCTGCCGCGATAGACAGCGCCGCCTACTATTGCACAGGAGTAGACGTGATCGTACTCAACCACCGGCGAGATGAGGCCCCGCGCGCTGCACGGCAGGGACTCGAAGCAGCGGCTGCCTTCCTTGATGTTCCAACCGTAGTTTTCACCGCCGCGGCTTGAGGCGGGCTGAAAGTTCACCTCTTCGTGCTTAATGTGGCCGGGGTCAGGGATGTAGAGGTCCCCGGTTTCCGGGTCAAAGGCGAAGCCCCAAGGATTGCGCAGGCCCAGCGCCCAGATCTCGCCGCGATGCCCGTCGATTTGGAAAAAAGGGTTGTCCTCCGGGATGGCGTAGGGCCTGGTCTCCGACTCCACGTCGATGCGCAAAATCTTGCCCAAAAGAGTGCCCTTGTCCTGTGCGCGGTTCTCGACATCTTTGAGGGTAGGGTGGCCGCCGTCACCGCTGCCTACATAGAGGTATCCGTCGGGACCAAAGGCGATACGGCCGCCGTTGTGGACCTGGTCCGGCTGGGCGATCAGGAGAACGACCTCCTCGCTCTCGGGGTCGGCCCGGTCAGGATCGGCGGTCGTCGTGAAACGGCTGATGACGGTGTCCCCGGCTCTGTCCGTATAACTTACATAGAAGTACTGCTTGTCGATGTAACCCGGCGGAAAGGCCACGTTAAGCAAGCCCCTCTCTCCGCAGCATCGAACACGGCTTGAAACGTCGAGGAAGGGCGCCTCTTGAACTTCGCCGTTCCTCATGACGCGGATGCGTCCCTCCTGCTCGACTACGAATATGCGCCCCGACCCGTCGCCGGCATGCGTCACCTGGACAGGCAACGCAAGCCCTTCGGCGTATTTTTCCAAACTGAAGCGCGGCAGCCCGTCATCTCCGTCGGGGTCTTCGGAAGGTGAACCAAACACACTTACCTCGCGCCAAGCTACCCAGCTGGGGCTGTCAATCGTCAGGATCTGCACCTCGCTGATACTGCGCGGGGGAAGGATGGGGACCTCCAGCGTCTGCCCATCTTCGGTGTGCAGGTCGTTGAATCTCCTGTACAACGTGCGCGTGCCGGAGCCGTTACCCAGCCAGATCTCATGCGTGGTCGGGCCTGCCGGCGACTGCGCGATCTCCAATTCCAGTTTGTCAACAATGTAGAGTTCGTCGAAGGAGACCGAGTACCACTGTGGAGCAGGGAGCTGTGCGGTCCAGAATGAGTCCGGGTCGCCGTCAATCGCCCGCCCCGCCAGGTCCTCTCCAGCCGAAGCAAACCCCGATCCAACAGATGCAACATTCTCGCCGGCAGGCGCAGGCGGGTCCGCCTCCGAACTCTCGGGCCCGCCAGCATCCGTCTCCAGCGCCGTTTCTCCCAGTGGCTCTGCAGCAGCCGACCCGAACACTCTTACCTCTCGCCAGCCCACCCAACTGGGGCTGCTGAGGGTCACAATCAGGACTTCATTCAGACTGCGAGGCGGATCGACCGCGATCTCCAAAGTCTGGCCGTCTTCTGTATGTACGTCGATGAGCCTATCCTGAAGGACGCGCGTGTCGGAACCGCTGCCCAGCCAGATCTCATGCGTAGTAGGGCCTGCGGGCAGTTGCGTGACGACCAGTTCAATTCTGTCAACCAGGTAGAAGGAGTCGAACGCGATCGAGAACCATTGCGGCGCCAGCTGCTGCGAATTCCAGATCGATTCCAGATCCCCATCGATCGCATGCTGCGCAAAATGGCTTCTTTCAAAGGCATCTGCGGTTCCCAGTACCGCGACGTTTTCGCTGGGCGGCGCCGGCTCAGCGGTCGTTTCGGGTTGTGGTTCAGCAGCAGGTTCGGCGCCCGGTTGAAGAAGCTCATCGCTCGGAATGCAGGCGCCGACAAGGGTGAGGACGAAAAGGGCAGCGGCGAAGAGTATGGTTCTTCTCACCTCTCACCTGCCCACAAGGATGGAATTTCTTTCAAAGTGTGTTTCTCACGAACGTGGTCTGCCCTTACTCCCTGAAAATGACGCCGGCCTTCTCCAGCGGATGGGGTCCGACGTGCGACAGAGACTCGGCCTCGCCGGCCGGCAGCATCTTGCCGCGATTGGCGAGAGACCTGCTGTCCACGCTGCGGCGCACGTCCTCCATCGCCTGCATCTCCAGCGGCCCATACATTTTGGGAAGGAAGGCGCGTTTTTCCATGCCGACGCCGTGCTCGCCCGTGATGGATCCGCCCAGATCGACGCACAGTTCCAAGATTTCGCCGGCTAGCTCTTCGGCCCGTTCCAGCGCGCCCTCCTCGCGACCGTCAAAGAGGATCAGCGGGTGCAAATTGCCGTCACCGGCGTGGAAGACATTGGCTACTTCGATGCCGTAACTCGCGCTGAGCCGGTCGATCTCCGCCAGTGCGTCACCCAACCGGCTGCGGGGCACAACGCCATCCTGCACAATATAGTCCGGGGCCAGCCGGCCAACCGCGGAGAAGGCTGCCTTGCGGCCTTTCCAGATACGGGCGCGTTCGTCCGCTGTCTGTGCCATTCGCACCTCGAGCGGCGAGGTCTCTTCGATCAGCTGCATCAACTGGGCAAATTCGGCCTCTACAGCGCTCTCTTCTCCCTCCAATTCGACGATCAGCAGTGCCGGTACTTTTGGATAACCCGCCTTTGCGCCTACCTCCGCCGCCTTTATCGCCAGCGCGTCCATGATTTCGATTGCCCCCGGCAACAGGCCGGAAGCGACCACCGCGGTCACGGCATCCCCAGCCGCATGCAACGAGTCGTACGCCGCCAGCACGGTCCGATAGGTCTGAGGGATGGGCAACAGTCGCAGCGTAATCTCCAGCGCGACGCCGAAGAGCCCCTCGCTGCCCACGAAAAAGCCGGGTAGATCGGGCCCGAAGCCTTCCAAACTCTCGCCTCCCAGCTCGACGACCTCGCCGTCGGGCAGCGCAACGGTCATCCCCAAGACGTGGTTGCTGGTCATGCCGTATTTCAAACAGTGCGCCCCGCCCGAGTTAAACGCCACGTTGCCGCCGATCGTGCAGATGGACTGGCTGGATGGGTCAGGCGCATAGTAGAGACCGTAGGGCTTGGCCGCATCGGAAACTTTCAGGTTGATCACGCCGGGCTCGACCACGGCGATGCGCTCTTCCGCGTCCAGCCGCAGGATGCGGTCGAGGCGATTGAGGGCGATAACGATTCCGTCAGCGATCGGCAAGGATCCGCCCGACAGACTGGTGCCGCTGCCCCGGGCAACGAAAGGGACGTTGTGCTCGTGGCAAAGACGGAGCGTCTCGATTACCTCGGCGCGGTCCTGCGGGATCACCACCGCCGCCGGTCTCTGCTGGAATGCCGTCAACGCGTCCGATTCGTATGCCATCAGCTGGGCAGGGCGTGTCAGGAGACGTTCGGAATCATACATGCGCGAAAATGCCTCGATCAGTGGATGATCGTTCACGTGCCCGCCTCCTTACTTCGATTCCGGACCTGTACTATCTCGGCCAAAATTGCCAGCGCGATCTCTCCAGGGCTGCGCCCTCCCAGGTCGAGCCCGATTGGTGCGTGAATGCGGGAAATCTGTTCGTCGCTCACGCCGGCCTCTCGCAAAGCGGTTACACGTTTGGCATGCGTGCGCTTTGAGCCGAGCGCGCCGATGTAGCCGACAGGATGGTCCAGCGCACAGATCAGGGCGGGCGTGTCCAACTTCTCGTCGTGTGTCAAAGTGACAACGTAGGAGGATTCGTTGAGGTTCATTTCCTGCAGAGCTTCATCGGGCCAGCTGCGTATCAACTCGTCCACATGGCCGAACCGGTCCTGCGTGGCGAATATCGGACGGGCGTCAACAACGACCGTATAGAGACCGAGTTCGCGGGCGAAGGAGACCAATGGAATGGCGATGTGGACCGCCCCCACGATTACCAGTTTCTCCTGCGGCACGTGCACGTCGATCAGCAGATCCCACTCCTGCCCCTCTACCGGCAGCGAAACGCGAGTCGTCCGTCGCGCTGCCAACGCTTCCGCCGCGCAATCGATGGCAGCCTGCTCCAGGGCCGTGTCCCCCAATGACCCTGTGGCCGCAACGGAGGACTCACCCCCGTCCGCATTGCCTTCCCGGCGGACCAGCAGTTTACGCCCGATTTCGTCCCCGCTCAGTACCGTTACGACCGCGCACAGTTCATCCTGATGGATTGACTGCGCGACCGCATGGAAGAGTTCGGACACCTTGCCCTTCCTCTGGTTACCAATCCAATGGCTCAATAAACACTTCGATCGTGCCCCCGCAGGCCAGACCCACTTCCCAGGCCGTCTCGTCCGCGATGCCGTAGGAGACGAGACGCGGTCTGCCCGTCTCCATCACCTCCAGCGCCTCCTGCACAGCGGCGCTCTCCACGCAGCCGCCGCTGACGGAACCGACCATCGCGCCGTCTTCGGACACGGCCAGCTTCGCGCCCAATGGCCGCGGCGCCGACCCGTACACCTGTACAACCGTCGCCAACGCTACTTGTTTTCCTGCCTGTTGCCAGTTGTCGATGTCAGCCAGGATCTCTTTCATGGCAGGCCTTGCCTTTCATCGATATGAATGACTCTCTGTCTCTAGGTCTGCGCTTCCGCCATCACCTGCGCCAGCTGCTCAAGACTGATCAGATTGTGAACCGGCAGGAAGTCGTCCGTATGCGGCAGCGCTGCCTGAATCCCCCGCGTCAGCGGCTCATAGCTCGGCGAACCCAGCAGTGGGTTCAGCCAGATGAGCCGGTGACAGCTGCGTTGCAGCCGGCTCATCTCCTCTCCCAGCATTTCCGGGTCGCCCCGGTCCCAGCCGTCGCTGATTACGAGGACGATTGCGCCCTGCCCACAGACACGCCGCGCCCAATCGAAATTGAAGGCGCGGATCGCTTCACCGATGCGTGTGCCCCCGGCCCAGTCGTGCACCGCGTGCGCGGTCTGGTCCAGAGCCTGGTCGATGTCTCGCCGCTTCAGGTGACGCGTGATTCGAGTCAACCGTGTGCTGAATACGAACGCCTCTACCTTGTCTATTGCATGGGTGATCGAGTACAGAAACTGCAACAGAACGCGGCTGTAGCGGTCCATCGAGCCGCTGATGTCGGCCAGCGCGATTATCGGCCGGCGCCGGGTTTTCCGCTCGCGCCGTGCGATGACCAGCGGCTCCCCTCCGTAGCGTACATTCTGGCGCAGCGAACGCCGCAGGTCGACCTGATCACCGCGGCTGGCAGGAACGCGTCGCCGGGTGCGCCGTTCGGCCGGCGTCCACTGCAGCTGCTGCATGAAGAGCTTCACCTGCTGCAACTCATACTCGGTCATTGTGGCGAAATCCCTGCTGCGCAAGGCCTCGGCGCTGCTGTAGGTGTAGATCTTTTCGACAAGGGGCTCCTGGTCGACCTGGTCGCGTTCGTCTTTCCGGTCGCGTTCGGCCCGGATGAGGCGGTATTGAATTTCTCCCTGCGGCGTTTGTTGCAGGAGTTCACCAAGGTTGATGCGAGCAAGCTCCTGTTTCTCCCTCGCCCGCCAGAAAAGATCAAACGCCTCGTCGAACAGCTCCAGATGCTCTTGCCGGCTCACCAAAATCGCCCGACTCGCGTCCCGTGCCTGCGCCTTGACCCGCAGATCGATCTGCGTCAGCGCTTCAACCAGGTCAAGAATTTGTGTTGGCGTGACCGGGATACTCAGCCCGCGCAAGAGGCGGGCAAAGAGCAACATGTTTTGAAGGAAATTTCCGTGTGAGGGCGGGGCTTCGGTATGCGGTCCGGAGCGGGACGAAGTGAACTGTGGAGAGTGAGATCCATCTCGACCACTGGCGTCACTCTCTACACTCTTGACTCTCTCTTCGACCGCCGCGCCGCCGCCGGATTCACTCATCGCGAAATGCCAGTGCGCCGTCCTGCCTTCGTATCATCTGAACGATTTCGCGGACAGTCTGGCCCTGTACTTTCTCGATGTCGTCCCGGTACTTGAGAAGCACTCCGAGCGTTTCGTCAACTACGTTCTCGGTAAGTTCCTCCTGATCGAGCGCGGTGAGGGCTTTCATCCAGTCCAGCGTCTCAGCGACACCCGGGAACTTGTACAGTTCGCCGCGTCGCAACTCCTGCACAAAACCCACGACTTCCCGGGAGAGCCTCTCTGAAGCGTCGGGCGCCTTGGCGTGAAGGATGGCATACTCTTTCTCAAAGCTGGGGTAGTCGATCCAGTGGTAGAGGCAGCGGCGCTTTAGCGCGTCGTGAATCTCGCGCGTGCGGTTGGAAGTGATGACTACCACCGGAGGCGTTGCCGCCTGGATCGTGCCGATCTCGGGAATGGTGATCTGAAAGTCGCTCAATACCTCCAGGAGGAAGGCTTCGAACTCCTCGTCGGCCCTGTCCAATTCATCGATCAACAGGATCGGCGCCTTGCCGTTCTGCCGCCCGCTGCTGTCTATTGCCTGCAGGAGGGGCCGCCGCAGCAGGAAAGTGTCGCTGAAGAGGTCCTGGATCGCCGACTCTCGCAACTCCCTGCCCGTGCGTTCATCGGCAGGCGCCGGCGTTTGCGTGCCTTGCCCTGTCGCCTCCATCAGCCGGATCTGAAGCATCTGGCGGGCGTAGTTCCACTCATATACCGCGGTGCTGACATCCAGCCCCTCGTAACATTGGAGCCGGATCAGCCGCGTGTCAAGCATCTGAGAAAGAATTTTCGCCACTTCCGTTTTGCCGACCCCGGCCTCCCCTTCCAGGAACAGGGGGCGCTCCAGTTTGAGCGCAAGGAAGACAGCCGTTGCGAGGCTATGGTCCGCAATATACGCTTTTGTGCGCAGGGCTTCGGCGACGGATTGAACGGAGGGCAACTGGTTCGGAGTGGTCATTGGCGCGCCGCTGTATTGGGTTGAAGTAGTGACTGCAGCCAGTGTGAGGCTTCCTGCGGCCTGTTGAACCGGTACACTGTCAGGTGTTCAAACTCTTCGCCGGCCAGGAGCGCCGGATACTCCCTTCGGCGACGGCGATAATTGGATAAAGCATACCAAACGATGCTGTCGCGTCCTAAAGAGCCCCGCCAGGATTCGCGATTGCCACTCCATAGTTCCTGCCGCGAAAAGATGCGGCGAACGGTTCGTGAAACGACGCGCCACATGACTCTGGGCAGACTGTAGTCCAGCCAAACAAGGTGGGAGGCACGGCTCCAGACGATGTCCCGGCTCTGGCTGTAGTTGCCGTCCACTACCCAGGCATCCGCTGCCGTCGCCGCCTGCACGCGCCCGCGAAAAACCGGCCTGGACGAAGCTTGCCAGTCCGGTTCCCAGTAGAGTGCATCCAACTCGATATGAGGCAGAGACAACTTCCGGGCTACCTGCCCTGCAAACGTCGTCTTGCCCGAGCCGCTGACGCCGATTACGACGAGACGAAGGGAGACTGAAGAAGAGTGAGTGGAGCGGGAACTACCGTCAGTCACCGCTCCATGGTTCTCAATCCTCACTCCCCGTTTCTCACTTCCAGACTTTACGCTCTGTCTCTTGCCGTGCGAAGAGCCCTCGCGCCCATCACTTTGGCCAACTCCTGGCGATAGCCGGCCGATGCAAACATGTCGCCGGTCGCGTCAGGAATCGACAGGTTGCCGACCGCACTATCAATTGCTGCATCGCTCAGATCGGAGCCGACCAGACCGGCCGCTACTCCGGTCGCCGCCACAGCAGTGGAAGAGACGCCGTTGAAGCAGAGGCTGGCGCTGGTGCAATTGCCGCCAGCGCCGCGTGTCACGACCGCGGCCGCACCGCACAGCGCGTAACCGGAGGCCGGGTGCTCCCATTTGGCGTAGGCCGAACCGGTCCCCGCCTGGGCTACCGGAACTTCCACCCCTGTGAGGATCTCATCCGGCTGCAAGGCGGTCATCATCAGGTCGACGAAGAAGTCGGAGGCGCTGACCGAGCGACTGCCTCCAGTGCCGGTTACGTGCAGTGTCGCCCCCAGTGCCAGCGCAGCCGCCGGTAGATCCGAAGCCGGGTCGGCATGGGAGAGGTTCCCGCCGATGGTGCCCCGGTAACGAACCTGCCGGTCGCCGATCTGGCCGGCCGCCTCTGCCAGGGCAGGGGCAGCTGCCTGCACGTCAGCTGAGTTGGCGATTTCATTGTAGGTGACACATGCGCCGATGCGCAGACTGCCATTGGACCGACTGATGCCCTGCAATGCCCCGATGCGTCCGATATCGACCAGCGCAGCAGGCGCGGCCAAGCGCAGCTTCATCACCGGGATCAGGCTGTGCCCGCCGGCCAGGACTTTGGCATCCGGATTGCTGGAAAGGATCTGAACCGCCTCCTCCACAGAGGACGGACGGTGGTAATCGAATTTGGATGGATACATTCGGTTCTCCTTAGTTTTGAGCTCTTAGTCTTCAGTTTTCGCCTTGATAGGCATGCGAACGACTTACAACCAAAAACCAAAGCCAGAAACTAAAAACTCTAGTTGTTTATCGCGTTCCAGACCTTTTCCGACGTTACCGGCATATCGATGTGCGCCACGCCGAAAGGCGAAAGCGCGTCAACAACGGCGTTGACCACGGCTGCCGGAGAGGCGATTGTGCCCGCTTCGCCGACACCTTTGACGCCCAGCGGGTTGTGGGGGCAAGGTGTCACCGTTCGGTCGGTTTCGAAGGAGGGCAGGAAGTGGGCCTTGGGCACCGCATAGTCCAGCATCGTTCCGCTGAGCAGATTGGCGCCTTCGTCGTACACTGCGGTCTCATAGAGAGACTGACCGACACCCTGCGCGATGCCGCCATGAACCTGTCCATCCACAATCATCGGGTTGATGACGTTGCCCACGTCGTCGACCGCCAGATAGCGGGTCAATTCCACATGGCCGGTATTGGCGCAAACCTCGACGACCGCGATGTGCGTGCCAAACGGGTATACGAAGTTCTCCGGATCGTAGAAGCTGGTCGCCTCTAAAGCCGGCTCGATCCCCTTCGGCAGATTATGGGCGAGATACGCCTGCAAGGCAACATCCGGCAGCGATTGCGCCTGGTCCGGCGAGCCCTTGACGAAGAAGTTCCCGTCTTCAAACTCGAGGTCCTCCTCGGCGGCTTCCAGCAGGTGGGCCGCGATGGTCTTTGCCTTGTTAACAACCTTCTCGGCTGCTGAAGCGATCGCGCTGCCGCCTGTCGCCGCGCTGCGGCTACCGTACGTGCCCCAGCCGTGGGGCATGACGCCGGAATCGCCTTCGATCACGTCGATGTCTTCGTAAGGTACGCCCAGCGCGCTGGCAACGATCTGCGCGTAGGTGGTCTCGTGGCCTTGCCCGTGACCGGAACAGCCGCTGTAAACCGTCACTTTGCCGGTAGCGTGAACGCGCACGACGGCGCTCTCCCACTGACCGGCCTGGGCGCCAAGCGACCCGACTACTGCTGACGGGGCCAAACCGCAGGCTTCGATGTAGGTTGAAAGGCCGATGCCGAGGTACTTGCCCTGTTCCCTGGCCGCAGCCTGCTCGTTGCGGAAGTCGTCGTATCCGATTGCCTCGAGCGCCTTGTCCAGTGCCCCTTCGTAGTTGCCGCTGTCATAGGCAAGCGCAACCTGTGTCTGGAAGGGGAAGTTGTCCGGCGGAACGAAATTGCGGCGGCGAATCTCGGCCGGGTCAAGGCCAGTAACGCGCGCGGCCTCGTCCACCAGGCGCTCGACCACGAAGGTGGCTTCGGGCCGGCCCGCGCCGCGGTAGGCGTCAACGGGTACCGTGTGCGTGAATACGCCGTAAACGTGGCAGTAGATGGCCGGCAGATCGTATTCGCCCGACATCAGTGTGCCGTACAGATAGGTTGGCACTGCCGGCGCAAAAGTGGACAGATAGGCACCCATGGCCGCGTATGTATCGACTCGCAGCCCGATGAACTTCCCGTTCGCGTCGATAGCCATCTCAGCGTGCGTAACGTGGTCGCGGCCGTGCGCATCGGTCAGGTAGGTCTCCGTGCGCGTTGCGGTCCACTTGACCGGGCGGCCGAGCTGCATCGACGCCCACGCCGCGATCGCCTCATCGGCGTAGTGATGGA
Source organism: Caldilineaceae bacterium SB0664_bin_27 (assembly GCA_009838625.1). GTDB lineage: Bacteria > Chloroflexota > Anaerolineae > Caldilineales > Caldilineaceae > Bin5. The sequence continues at coordinate 13,491 of VXRG01000042.1, read as the reverse complement.
TCTTGCTGCCGAATCCGCCGCCAACCTCGGGCGCGATCACCCGGATCTTGTGCTCCGGCAGGCCCAGCGAAGCCAGGCTCATCAGCAGCCGGTGGATGTGGGGATTCTGAGTCGTCATGTAGAGCACGAGCTCGCCAGTGATGCTGTTGTAGTCGGCCAGCGCTGAGCGCGGCTCCATCGCGTTGGGAATCAGGCGATTGTTGACGATGTCCAGGCTGGCGACGTGCGCGGCGTTGGCAAATGCGGCGTCCGTCATCTCCTTGTCGCCGATCTCCCAGTCGAAGGCGATGTTGTTGGGCGCCTCGTCATGGACAAGCGGCGCTCCGTCTTCCGTCGCTTTTTTCGGATCGGCAATACCGTCGCGGGGATCGTAGTCGACGTAAATCAGCTCAAGCGCGTCATGCGCAGTGTACTGGTCCTCTGCGACCACGATGGCCACGCCGTCACCGACATAGCGCGTGGTATCCTTCGCCAGCATGAAGTGTTCCGGGATCACCATGTCCGGCAGCAGCCAGCCGACGGGGATGCCGCCGGGTACACCGCTATCGGCAATATCCGCGGCCGTGTAGACGGCAATAACGCCGTCCAATGCCTCGGCTGCGCTGGCGTCGATGCTGTTGATCTTTGCGTGAGCGTAGTCGCTTCGCAATATTGTGCAGTGGGCCGTGTTTGGCAGCTGCAGATCGTCTGTGTATTTTGCCTGGCCGGTAATCAGCTCAGGGTCCTCTCGTCGGCGGATGGATGAACCGAATACACCCGCGCCATTGCTTTCACCTGCCATATTCTGGTTCCTCCTCTAGCCGTTCATCGTTTCGGCGGCATCCTGCACCGCACGCACGATATTGTGGTAACCGGTGCAGCGGCACAGATTCCCCTCCAGCCCGTGGCGAATCTCATCTTCGCTCGGCTGTGGGTTGGTGCCCAGCAGGTCGACGCAGGAGATGATCATGCCCGGTGTGCAGAAACCGCATTGCAGCCCATGGTTGTCCCAGAAGGCCTGCTGCACCGGATGATACTCCCCGTTGGACAAGCCCTCGATCGTTGTGATCTCGCTGCCGTCTGCCTGAACCGCCAGCACGGTGCAAGACTTGACCGCCTGCCCATCGAGCAGGATCGTGCAAGAGCCGCACTGGCTCGTGTCACAGCCGATCTTCGTGCCCGTAAGGCCCAGTTCCTCGCGCAGGAGATGCGCTAGAAGCAGCCTTGGCTCTACGTCCTTACTGACGCTTGCGCCATTGACCTCCAATTCGATGGATATACCCATAGAGCTTCCTCCTCTTTTAGAGCTCTGAAGAAATCCGATCTATTTGGCTTTGCCGAATAGTTGCCGCCACATCCAAACCAAGGCGGCGAAACCGGCCAGGATGTAGAGGACCTTGCGAGTGTTGCCGTTTTTCTGAATCTCTTTGGCAAGGTCTGCGGCTACATCTTTGGCCACGTTGATACCCACTTCCATTGTCGAGGGTGTTGCTGCATCAGGCTGTGCCGCCGCAGCAGCGGAACTTTCCTGGGGAGCCGGACCACGCGCGGCGGGCGCAGCACCCGTTTCGGTGGCCGCTTGCGTGCCGTTCGAAGGCGCCGCCCCAGCATCCCCCGCTTCAACTTCAGCCGGCGCCGGCTGAAGGCGGGCGGCGATGATGTTCTCCAGCGACTGCAACCCCTGCCGGGTAAGCGACCGCGCCGTGCTGTCAACCAGACGCTGACCCACGCTGGCGATGCGCCCACTCAACTGAGCATCACCGTCGTAATGCAGGGTTGTCGGGCCGTCGCCCTCCAGACGCAGCGTTCCCACGCCCTTGACATAACCGGGCCGACCCTGGCCCGCGATCTCCATGCGGTACCCATTGGGGGGATCGATGTCATCCAGCGTGACCTTGCCGTTGAAACTGCCCTGCACAGGCCCCACGCGAATGCTGATCTCGCCGCTGAATTCATTGTCTGCGGTCTTGTCCAGCTTTTTGCAGCCAGGCAGAATCCGCGAAAGCACGTCTGGATCCAACAGCGCTTCCCATACCTCGCTTTTGGGAGCGTCAAAATTGTGTGTGCCCGCCAATTTGACCATGTTTATCAGTGCTCTTTCTTGCTATTGCCTTCTCATAATCGAAGAATCGTAGTTTTAGAGGTTCTGAAGTGTGAGTGGAAGAATAAACCCGTCCGTCGAACTCTTGTCAGAATCGGTTATGAAACATTGCCGAAAATGTCGCAGACCCGGGCCCCGGCACGGATATGAGGATTATGAGATTCCGTTCCGGTTGTAATTCGCCAGATTATAGCGCACTGCAAAAATAAGGGCAAGCAACGCCAATCCCACGTTTACGTCAGAATTGGGGTTTCTTAAGGCTTCTCGTGCTGAAGAAAACGGTGTCTACAACCCAATCCATGGATGCTCAGCCGTCTCTGAGACCACGCCGTGGAAATCGCGTATTCGGCTGGCAAGAGAGCTTTCCTTGTCTGGGGAAGAAGAATCGCGTATAGTGCTGGGCGAAGGCTCATTCAGGATTCAGGGCTGCTACAATGTAACGGAACTGAACGCCTCAGCAATTCCTAGCCGCCGCGCCCCACTATTTGCGGAGCAGACTATGCGCATTGCCTCAGTCCAAGCGTATGCAATCAAGATTCCCCCGGTCGGGGATGTTTCTCGAGCAGTCGACGACCAGGTCGAGGCCTACGGCGACTACACGATCGCCGCGGATGCCTGGACTTCGATCTACTCCCGTAACCACGAGACCTGCCTGGTGCGCCTGGAGACCGACGATGGTCTGGTCGGTTGGGGGGAAGGGCAAGCGCCGGTCGCGCCCCGCGCTACTGCCGCAATCGTGGAGGAGCTGTGCGTGCCTCTTCTGCTGGGCAGGGACCCATTCGACGTGGAGTATATCTGGTACCGCCTGTACAGCGCCATGCGCGAGCGCGGCCACGTGACCGGCTTCTACGTCGATGCACTGGCCGCCGTCGACCTGGCCCTCTACGACCTGCTGGGAAAAGCCCTGAACAAGCCGGTCTACAAGATTCTCGGCGGCGCCTTCCGCCCTGACGTGCAGGTGTACGCAGGTATGGGCGGGACAGAGCCGGACGCCGCCGTCGACCAAGCCAAATTCCTCATCGACGCGGGTTACCGTTCTCTGAAGCTACACCTGCGCATGCCCAATCTGCAGATTCTGGCTGTCGCCGAGGCAGTGCGAAAAGCGGTGGGGCCGGAGATCGAATTACTGGTAGATGTGCACGGCACGCGCGATGTGTCGGAGGCCATCGAACTGGGGAAAGGGTTGGAGGAACTGAGCGTGCGATGGCTCGAAGCCCCGTGCCAGCCGGAGGACATCCGAGGACAGGCCGAGATCGCCCGCGCTCTCTCAATGCAGGTGGCCACCGGCGAGTGGCTGCGCACCGTCTGGGAGTGGCGCGACTGGATTGCGCTGCGCGGCTTCGACGTCGCCATGCCCGACGTCGCCCGCACCGGCCTCTCCGAGGGCAAGCGCATCGCCGCACTCTGCGATAGCTTCAACCTGCCCATCGCCCCTCACGTGGGCGGCGGCGGCATCCTGTCAGTGGCCGCAACGATTCACTACTCGCTGGCCATCCCCAACTTTCAAATCATGGAGCACGGCCACGAGTCTCTCGATTGGAAGGGGAGCGTCGCTCACTTCTATCCGGTCCCTCGGGAAGGACGCTTTGCCGCGCCCCAGGAACCTGGCCTGGGCGTCGAGATCGATGAGGCAGCGGTGGCGCGTTTCGCTGTCTAGTATGTTGATCAGCCGTCTTCCGGGTCTTACCGAGTGGTGTGCGAACGATTGGCTGGGGAATTGGGCGCAGCAGTTCCTTTAGCGGGCTTGGAGAATGGAGATGCCCCTACTATATCGATAAGATAGACAATCCTTGCATACGCTCAAAGTGCCTGCGATTATTGGTGAGCAGCGTCAGCCCATGGTAAAGGGCCGTGGAACCTATCAGCGTGTCGAAGTCTCCGATGATCCTACCTGCCGCCCTCAACCGGCCCCGTTCACGTGCGAATATCTGGCAAATACTGTGGTTCAAGTACAGAAGGTTGACTCCATCCAGGAAATTGAGAAGCGCCTTCTCGTTTTCCCGAGGCGCTGAAGAAAAGAACACTCCCTCGTACAATTCTGCAAGCGAAATGATACTCAATCCTATCCCTTGTGGAGCAAGAAGTGAAAGACGACTGACCACTGGTTCCCTTCCGTGGAGATAGTCTATGACCCAGTCAGTGTCTACAAGGTAGCGCATGCCTTACAGCTTCGGCCGGGGTCGAGAGTTCTTACGCCGATTAGAATAGATATTCTCTTTTAGTGCCTCCGGATCATGCGTTCCTTCCCACGCGCCCGCAGAAGCTCTAAGCGCTGCAAGGGAGCGCTTTACCGGTTGCCCTGCTATAGATAGGACGACATTTTCGCCCTCTTCGAGATCTAGTCTCTCTTGCGGTATGAGCACACCACCTGAGAATGTAGCTTTCACATTCTTTGTTATCATACTACCTTCCTCCTCTTCCTAAACCTACAAGAAAACGCGAGTTCTCACATACTTCCTGAGACGCGTACACTCATTGTAGCACTTCTCGCAGATGCCTCTAACTGGATGTACGGCATTTTGCACCAGAGCGAAACGCAATGTCAATACCCGTGCAGAAGGGCAAATATCGTCTACCACTGAGGAATCCCCTCGAAGGATTGCATCAAGAAATGACTCCATCCTCACTCGCCGAGCGCCGCGCGTATGTCACTTAGATGCCCAACCTCATGGGCATGGATCGTTTCGTAATACTGGTCAATCGTGATCATTCCCCGCGACGCGTGCCGGCCGGTCAGCGTCCACTCGCCGTCTTCTAGAGATTCCATCACCTCCAGCGTCTTGGCGCGCGTGGCTTCAGCGTTGGCCATCAGCTCTTCCGGCGAAGTATCCCCGGTTCGGCGGGTCAGGCCGGCGTTCCAGCGCTCCAGATCGAAATCATCCGGGATCGTGGCTTCCCCCTTGCGAATTTTGTGAACGTGGATGCTCATGCCCCGTTCACTCTCGACCAGATGCGCGACAACGGTAGCAACCGTCCATGTGTCACCCTCGGCAAATACCGTCGTCTGCCACTGCTCTGGCGAGAGGCCGTTGAGAAGCGCAAACAGCGCCTCGCGGGATTCGCTGAGTTTTTTCTTCCAGTGGTCCCTTCGTTCTGCAGACATCTCTCGTTCTCCATTCATTCAGATAGGACGGTACTTCGTGTCTCCGCGCCGCCCCTATGGTATACTTGCACGGGAAAAACCACCGCAGTTGCCAAGCCTTCGAACAGGAACAACCTCATCTGTTGGTCTCTTCCTGCCTCTGCCGCCCGGAGAGTCCATCTCACAGGAGCATTGACAATGAAGGGTAAGTTTATCACTGCCTCAACGATGGAGCGAGATCAGATGGATTGGGGCGTAATGGGTTGGGCCAGCCGCCCCGCCACGACCGCCGCCCGTGATCTGGTCGTCATCGAAGTTACACTTGAAACCGGACAGGGCCATGCCTTTCACAAGCACCCGGACCAGGAGGAGGTCATCTACGTCATTGACGGCACAATTGAGCAGTGGATCGAGCAGGAGAAGCAACTGCTCTCCACCGGAGACTCCGCCTTCATCGGAGCTGACGTCGTCCATGCTTCCTTCAATGACTCAGGCAGTCCAGCCAAGCTGCTGGCCATCCTCGGTCCGTGTATCGGCGAAGAAGGCTACGCGCTGGTCGATGTTTTCGAAGAGGAGCCATGGAGCTCATTGCGCTAAAGCCCTGGAATCGAGAAAATAACGGATAGACCACGCAGACAGGATTCTCCTAATGACCAAAAAGTACCGCATGATCCAGGTGGGGACCGGCGGCCAGGGCAACGGCTGGTGCTCCCGCTTCCTGCCCCCCAACATCGCCGACGGCCGCATCGAGCCGGTTGCCGCCGTCGACGTAAACCCCGACGTCCTCGTCAACGCCCAGCAACATCTGGGGCTGCCGCCGGAAAAGTGCTACACCGATATCGAGCGAGCCTTCGACGAGAACGAGGCCGACTTTTGTACCGTCGTCGTCCCTCCGGCCTTCCACGAGTCCGTCGTCGACGTCGCCCTCGCCCACGACATGCACATCATCTCGGAAAAGCCGATCGCCGATACGCTGGAAGGCTCCGTGCGCATCGCCGCCAAGGTGAAGCGGGCAGGAAAGAAGATGGGCGTGACCATGAGCCACCGTTTCGACCAGGACAAGACCACCCTGCGCCGCGAATTGCGTTCCGGCCGGGTCGGTACTATCGACTATATCATTTGCCGCTTTACCTGTGGCCTGCGCAACTTCGGCGACTGGGGCGCCAGCTTTCGCCACACCATGGAAGAGACCCTGATGATCGAAGGGTCGGTCCATCATCTGGACATCATCGCCGACCTCGCCGACTCAAAATGCGACACAATCTACGCCCAGACCTGGAACCCGACCTGGGGTGAGTACAACACGGGCTCACAGGGCCATGTGATGATGACTTTCGAGAACGGTACGCGTGCCTTTTACGAGGGGGCCAAGACCAACGCCAGCGGTTTTAACGGCTGGTCGCAGGAGTACTTCCGTGCCGAATGCGAAAACGAGACCCTGATCATGGACTGCCGCCGTATCGAGCGCTTCCCCTACCAGCCAAAGCAGTACAACCGTGAAGGCCAGGGCGAGGAAATCCAGCTCATGGAGCAGGCCAAGTGGAGAAACGAGTGGCTTATTGCCCAGTTTCTGGACTGGCTGGACGGCGGCCCTGCCATGGAGACCAATGTCGAGGCCAACCTGCAGTCGGTAGCCCTGATCTTCGCCGCCATCGAGAGCAGCCACACAGGTCAGCCGGTGAAGGTGCAGGAGTTTCTGCGCCAGGCCCAAGAGGAAGAAGAGAGGGCCCACGCGGCCTGAAGTTTTGAGCCGCGTTGCGGGAGGCAATGAATGGATGGTTTGCCATTACCTGACTTGGGTCACCCGGTGCTTCTTCACCCCTCGTCGCTTCATTGCTCCTTTCGTTTCATTCGCTTGGTAGGGTGCTCCCACTTTCAAGACAGTGCACAGGAGCCCGCCTGACGCGATTCGCCATACGATTGGGAATCCCCCACCGCCAGAGGCTCAGTTTCCCAACATCACAGGAGGAATGCCATGTCCGGGACCGTTCTTCTCGTCGGCGCGCTGGACACGAAGGGCGCTGAATACGCGTTTGTCAAGGATCTGATAGAAGCAGCCGGTCTGCAGACCCTTGTTGTCGATTTTGGCGTAATGGGCCAACCGGCCTTCGAACCAGATGTCGGCCGCGCAGAGGTAGCCGCCGCCGGCGGCGGCGATCTGGCCTACCTGGCCTCAGGTACGCACAAGGATGAAGCGATGCGGACGATGGCCCAGGGACTTGCCTCCGTGGTGGAGCGTCTCTATGGCGAAGGCCGGTTCGACGGCATTCTGGGGATGGGAGGCAGCGGCGGCACATCTATCGCAACTTCGGCCATGCGCACGCTGCCGGTCGGCGTGCCTAAAGTGATGGTCTCCACTGTCGGCGGCGGCGACGTAAGCGCCTATGCCGGCAGCAAGGACATCACTTTCATGCCCTCCGTCGTCGACGTGGCCGGCATCAACCGCCTCAGCCGAGCCATCTACGCCAATGCAGCCGGCGCAATCGCCGGGATGGTCAAGACCGAAGCCGAGGCCACCGCCGACGAGCGACCCCTCATTGCCGCCTCCATGTTCGGCAACACGACCGCTGCCGTTGACCACGCCCGCGGTCTGCTGGAGGCCGAAGGTTTCGAGGTTCTTGTCTTCCACGCCACCGGCAGCGGCGGCCGCACGATGGAGGACCTGATTCGCGACGGCTATATCGCCGGCTGTCTCGACATGACGACCACCGAGCTGGCCGACGAAATCTGCGACGGTGTCTTCAGCGCAGGGCCGGACCGTGTCCAGGCTGCCCCCGGGCAGGGCGTCCCAACTGTCATCGTGCCCGGCTGCGTGGACATGGCCAACTTCGGCGGCATCGAGACCGTGCCCGACCACTACCGCGAGCGGACTCTCTACGAGTGGAACCCGGAAGTCACTCTCCTGCGTACCAACGAGGAGGAGAACCGGCAGATGGGCGCAATGCTGGCCGCGGCGGCCAACGCCGGCCAGGCCGGCAAGGTGTCAGTGCTGATCCCTCTCGGCGGCGTTTCCATGTTGGACAGCGAAGGCGACCGCTTCTGGGATCCAGGCGCGGACCAGGCCTGCTACGATGCCCTCAAAAATGACCTGCGCGCCGACATCCCGCTGATCGAGATGGACGCCAATATCAACGACCCTGAGTTTGCCGAAAAGGCGGTTGCTCTGCTTCTGGAGATGCTCCAGGAGTAGCCTTGGCGCGTCCCATTCGCCCCGCTAAATTTCACACCAAGTACGCTCTACGAACTGTCCAAGGAGCATTCCATATGTCGATCCCAAGACAGGAGATCATCGCCCGGCTCAAGGCCCAGCAAGCCGCCGGCAGGCCCATCGTCGGCTGCGGCGCCGGCACCGGCATCTCTGCCAAGTTCGCCGAAGCCGGCGGCGCCGATCTTATCATCATCTACAACTCCGGCCGTTTCCGCATGGCCGGCCGCGGCTCGCTTTCCGGCATGATGCCCTACGGAGACGCCAATGGCATCGTCGTCGAAATGGCGGCGGAGGTGCTCCCGGTCGTGCAGGATATACCGGTCCTGGCCGGTGTCTGCGGCACCGATCCCTTCCGCCTCAAGCACGTATTTCTCAAGCAGCTTAAGGAGATCGGCTTCAGCGGTGTTCAGAACTTTCCCACAGTCGGCCTCCTCGACGGCACCTTCCGCGAGAATCTGGAGGGAACCGGCATGGGCTATGACAAGGAGGTCGAGGCCATCGCCGTTGCCCATCAGCTAGACATGTTCACAGCGCCCTATGTCTTCACACCGGAGGAGGCGACCGCCATGGCCGAGGCCGGCGCAGACCTGCTCGTCGCCCACGTCGGCCTCACTACCGCCGGCACAATTGGCGCGGCCGTTGCCTACACGCTGGAGGAGGCGGTCGACAAGGTGCAAGAGATGGCTGCCGCCGGCCGGGCGGTCAACCCTGACCAGATCGTCATCTGCCACGGTGGCCCCTTCGACGAGCCTGAAAACGTCGGCACAGCGCTCAATATGATGCCCGGCATCGCCGGCTTCTTCGGGGCGTCCAGCATCGAGCGGCTGCCCACGGAACGCGCTATTCAAGGTCAGGTAGAGGCGTTTAAGGGGATGGCGCTGGGCTAACGGACAAACGGAGATCATAGTACGCAAGGAGCAATACCCAAGAGTCTTTCCGCCGCGTCAAATACTCAGGAGTACCCTACATGCTCTATTCCGAAATCCCCGGCATCGACAAGCCAGTATCCCGCCTCGTGCTGGGAACGATGTGGATAAACACCAAGAATCTCGACGACGCCTTCCCTGTGTTGGACGCCTTCCACGCCGCCGGCGGCAACTGCCTCGACACCGCCCATGGCTATGGCGGCGGCGATAATGAACGCGCAGTCGGACAGTGGATCAACGAACGCGGCCTGCGCGACGAAGTTGTCATACTCGGCAAAGGCGCCCACCATAGCCAGGACCGCAAACGGGTCACGCCTTTCGACATACAGTCTGACATTCACGACAGCCTTGCTCGCTTCAAGGTGGACAGCATCGATCTCTACGTGCTGCACCGCGACGATCCTGACAAGCCGGTAGGACCGATCGTCGAGACGCTCCACGCCGCGAAGGAGGCTGGCCAGATCGACGCCTACGGAGGCTCCAACTGGAGCGCAGAACGCCTGCAGGAGGCCAACGAGTACGCCGCCGCGAACGGGCTGACCCCCTTCGTCGCCAGCAGTCCCCAGTTCAGCCTCGCCGTACAGATAGAACCGCCCTGGCGAGACTGCATCAGCGTCAGCGGGCCGGCCGGGGAAGCCGCACGCGCCTGGTGCCGCGAGAACGGCGTCACGCTCTTTGTCTGGTCCAGTCTGGCCGGCGGCTTTTTCAGCGGCCGCTTCCGCCGAGACAATCTGGACACGTTTACCGAGTGGTACGATCAGCTTGCAGTCAAGGTCTACTGCGAAGAGGGGAACTTCCAGCGCCATGACCGCGTTCAGGAGCTGGCCTCCGACAAGGGCGTTTCGGTGCCCCACATCGCCTTGGCCTATGTCTACAACCAGCCCGATGGCATCCACGCGCTGTCTGGCGCGCGTAACACGGACGAGGTACACGTTAACGTCGAGGCGTCCGAGATCAAGTTGTCTGAGGAGGAGATCGCCTACTTGGAGTTGAAGGACTGAATGTGTGAACCTGAGGTTTTTGTATTTTCAGCCGCCAGCGAATTCCATGGGGCGCCAGTCGCTGGCTGATCTAGGTCGAGGCAAGCCAAGAATTACGCCTACACTTCAGTAAACGCCAATGAGCAGAGTTCAGAGATTCCTTTTGCATAGCATTTGGCAAATTCTCGACGCAAAGTTTCCGAAATGATTGTCTCCCCAGCGAAAGTATCAATGGGCCGACGTCCCTCCAAGTGGGTGACGTTCTTGTTTTATCTATCAGTTTCACCTTTGCAATTTAATTCTCTTTCCCGCTCTCCGAATCCGACAGTTTCCGCAACACGGGTAGGACGTCGGGCACTCCCTCCTGAATGATGTCCCAGACGCAACTTTTATTGATAGTCAGGTAGGAACGGACCAAGTGATAGCAAGTACCTGTGAAGATGTGCCAGGGAATCTCCGGCTGGGCTTGACGCACCTCGATTGGTACGTGCATGGCAGCGGCGCCGATTAGTTGCAGGTTACGCAGTGTGGCGTCATAAATGAGTCCGTCCGCCAAGAACGCCTTCCGGTCCATGCCCTCGGTGTATGCAAGGACCTTCTCGCTGAATTCAATCATGTCCTCGATGTGTAATCGCCAAAGACGCTTTTTGAGATCGACTTCAGACATCGACAGCCTTCTCGTCTACTAAGGGCATGTTCCCTTCCTTAAATCCTATGTGAATTTCCAGCAACACTTACCATCGAAGCGATCTGACAACCCGAGGACAAGGCCACTTGCCCCTGCGGCAAAATATAAAGGCGACCCGGACATTAACCCGGATCGCCCCTCTACAAAGGTGGAGATGGCGGGAATCGAACCCGCGTCCGCAACATCCGCCCTGAAACGTCTACAAGCATAGTTGATCTATATGTGATTCGTCGGCGGGCCTCGGATCAACACGAGGCGCTTCGCTGACTAGCCGATTCTCTTAGACAGCAATATCGGCGTAACGCTGCCGCAGCTCACAGTGTATGACAGCTACCGCCCAGCCTGCTGGCCCCACCGGGACGGGCCGTGGCCCCTTTTAGAGGGCCGGTGGCTTACTTAGGCCGCCGCAGCCGCGGAAGCGGCCGGGGTGAAACCAAAGTTGAAAGCCATGCCTGTGTTCTTGGCATTTGTATGTGTTTGCGCCTTTTTTGCGTAGTCGACGCTCTACGGCTTGCAGTCTCAGGCCTGACAATGCCCCGTCGAAGCCGTTCATCCCCATTGCGCCCTCAATATAACGTATGGCGATGTTAAAGTCAATGCCCGGGCGTTTGCATTCTGTCAGAACTCCTCCCGTCCATTCGTGGCGTTTTCCTCCGGCGATCGATCCCTTCCAGCCAGCGCCAGCAGCCACTGTGCGGGCAACAGCACCGCCGAAGAGACAGTCAGCGCCACTGGGATGCGCGCCGCCGTCCCGATCCAACCCAGGACCGGACCGCCGACCGCTTGCCCAATGGAGTTCGCCTGGCCCCACAGCGAGATAACCGTCGCCCGCTGTGCGCTGCGCGTATTGCGCACCACCCACGCGTTCTCCAGTGGCTCGATTGTGCTGCGGCACAAGTTGATCCCCCACAGGGCCACCATCGCCACCCAGAAGCTGCGCGTCCAGGCAAGGAAGAGAAGACTGGCCGGCAACAGCCCGTAGAGCAGCGTCAACCAGTTGATGGAACGCGTCTGTTCCTCGGCCACCCTTCCTCGCCGCGCCAGTTCGGTGGCCGCGATACCAGTCAACGTCGCCCCCGCACCTATGACGCCGAACCAGAAAACGGAGTCGTTTAGGCCAAAGAAGGAGGGGAAGTCGAAGCTGTTCAACAGGTGAGGGGTCCAGAGACGGTCGTAGCCCTCGCTGTACAGCCCGGTCACCAAGCTGAGACCAACGACGATGCGCAGCGCCGGATGCCCTCGTACCGCGCGCCACCCTGCGCGGGCAGTGCCCGCCATCTGCTTCCATGTCTCCCTTTCCTCAGGCGGGGTGGGTCGAAATCCTGTCTCAGGCATGACCAGTGCCATGCATGCGGCCAGCGCGATGTACAGCACCCCGCCAACTAGGATCGGCAGCTGCAGCCAGCGGCTCGCCAGCCACACGCTGACCCCAATACCAACAAACCCGGCTATCAGTTCGACCTGCGTCGAACGCAGATAGACCGGACCGGCCGCTTCGACACCGATCTCGTCAGACAGCCAGGCCTGCAAGGCTCCGCTGACGAAGGTATAGCCGATACCCCACAGCACCTGCGCACCCAGCACTGCCCAGAACATCGGGATCGACCCCTCCAACAAGTAGCCGCAGCCGACCAGCGCCAGCCCGATGATCACCGACAGCCGCCGCGAGTAAACGTCGGCCACTGCGCCGGTCGGCACTTCGAACAACAGAACCGTCACCTCCAGCACGGTGCCCACCAGCACCATCTGCAGAGGATTCAAGCCCACCGTCTCCACCTGGTAAATCAGGTTGATTGTGAAGACCAGCGCGTTAAAGAGCGCCCGCCCGCCGCCTATGAAGAGATAGATTCGGGTCGGATTCTGCTTTAGCAAGGGACGTCAAGTCCGTGTGGCGGCGGCGCCGTGTCCGGGCAACAAGGTTCGTTCCCCGTCTCCTGGGGCGGTGGCAGTCCACCGGCGAGTGAAGTTGAAATGAAGGTGAATGGGCCCAAAAGAAGTCGCGTGTTCGCACCGCTTCGCCAGCTACCAGGCGCCCCTGTGGCACCCAGGACGAATCGCTTACCGCTGCTGCCTTCCGGCCCTGACGGGGTTCACGGTGTCCTGCCGCACAGGACCCAGCGACTGACGAAGCGATGCAAACACGCGAGGCGGAGAGGGAGGGATTTGAACCCTCGAGGGCTTGCACCCTACGAGCTTTCCAGGCCCGCGCACTCGGCCAGACTATGCGACCTCTCCGAACTGAAAGGGTCGGCCTACCCTGCAACCTGACGCCGACCCTTTACAAAAAGCCAAATCAGTATAGCCAAACGGCACTGGACAGGCAAATCAGGGGCGTAAAGGGGTGCATCCCGGAACTGGGGCGGAAAGAAGGTGAGGCGTGAGGAGCTAGGAACGGGAACTGCCGGCGCCTCTGCAGGGGATCGTATTACGGGCTGGCCGCGGTGTTGTCGTTGGTGGAATCTTATGAAAGTTCGTCACCATTGGGATGCTTTCATATGTGCATGTTGGCTTGCGGGGGCGGGCGGGG
>VXRG01000106.1 GCA_009838625.1 Caldilineaceae bacterium SB0664_bin_27 | reverse complement strand
AGTTCGGCGTAGGTGGTGCGCGTATTTGCGGGCAGGGGACCGGTGATGGAGACGCGGTCGGGGATCGGGGAGGGCGGGAGGTTGAGGTTCATCGGGCGGCCTCCTTTGGTGATCGGGGGATATTGCCGGGTCGATCCTATCGCGCTAAGTGTACTGCGTAATTCCGATCACGTACAGGGCGCCCCACGCGCCCCATCTCTTCCCACTGCTCTTCGAGGACGGCCAGCTCAACGCGGCTGGCCCTCTACTCGGAGGCAGTCGCATCGATCCGACCGCACTCGTTATTCGGACGGCGGAGTGCCGGGTGGACCGCCGGGAGATGAGCCAGGAGTGGACGAGTCCGGAGGAGGCGAATCAGGCGGAGGCGAATCGGAACCGGGGAAATCACGAGGTGGAGGAGGAGGGGGGAACTCCTCCACTACGGGGATTTGATCCAAGCCGGTTACGGTCAGCTGCTGGACCTGTACCCAAACATCCATACCCTCCCAAGGGAACTGTAACCAGTCACCCTCCTGAGATCGTCCGATTGGCGTAAACGTCTGACCCCGGTTGACGACACCCATTAACGAGTATTCCGTACTGGGGCCGGATCGAACCTCCACGTTGTCCTCGTCTACAGTTAAGCCGGAATTGCTTGCGACAGATATACGTGTGTCAGTCGGTGGGGCTGGGGGTGGTGTCTGCGGTTGTTCGTAAGTTGTCTGATTGTAATCTTCTCCAAATGGGAGTAAGTCCAGTCCACTGAACAGGCCGGCGAGGAGTGCCACAGCCGCCACCGAGACCAGTGCCAACATAAGGGCCCGCATGCCTTAACTCGTTCTTCTTTCTTGCATTTGCCGTCGTTTTGAAATGAACCCTGTAAGTGAATCGCTGGACTGAGTATACCGCATGGAATATACTGGCTGACAGAACCATAACGCCCCACTTCCCCAACACCACACGCCCCCTCCTCACAACTCATTCCTGCACGATTCCAAAACTGTACTTCTCTCTGCGCACGCGCAGGTCGAAGTAGTACAGAACGATTGCAATTACATAGAACGGCGTGGTGATGATGGACGACAGCTGCGAAACAGCATAACCGATGCCGGTCTTCCATGATTGGTCGACAGCCGGAAACAAGGGAAGCAAAACGAAATTCTCCAACGCGCTGAACAGGCCGCCAACCAATACCGTAGCGATGGATATAAGGATAAGATAGCCGTAGGTGCGCAGTACAAAGTCCCGGCTCAGATTCCAACCACGGCGCAAAGATTCCAGAGGGCCCGTCTCTTCCGTCATCAACGCGACTTCGGCAATCAGCCAGCGAACCGACAGATAAGAGAAAACAATCAGTATCAGGACTGAAGAAAGACAGAATCCGAAACTGCCCCACAAGGCATCGCCCAGCAGGTTATTGACACCCTCAACGTCGCCGCCACTAACCAGATCAAGAAACGCGTGACGGATTTCATCAAAGGGAATGTCAGCGTTCAAGAGTCCAACCCAAGACGGTATCATCGCGACCGCAGCTATACCGCCCATCACAGCCATCGTTGCCAATATCAGGCCGATATCGGCCGGCAGGCGACGGAGACCGCGCCCGACGGCAGTCCTGACGGCAAGCGGGCGCCCGTGCAACGCGTCGACGCAGTGGGCGATGAGCGACAGGTTTACCAAGGCTCCGACGGGCCAAACTACTATTCCAAATAGAAGGTTGGATACCTCATTTTCTACAAAGAAAAGAGAAAGTGCCGCGATAGGGACATAAAAGAGTGAGGCTGTACGCAGAAAGATGCTACACTGGGCACGATACAGACCAAAAGCCAGGCCCAGCAGTTTGCCGAAAGTCAGGGAAGTGGGCGTTATGGAAGTTTGCATTGAGGAGATGTCCGTTGCTCGTGCGACGAAGAACGGTTCTTCTTGTGCTGGAGTCGAGGAACTCTTCAGACGGCCCTACGCTCACTGTCCCAGCGACTCTCCTTCACTATTGTAATGGGGAATCCTTAATCTACTAACCTCCCGGTTTTGGGAGGGTTTTCAGGCAGGAGATTTTCAAATGGGCCATCAATACCAATCTTGACATTTTAGAACATGTGAGCAATAATCAGTGTGAACTGTATGAAGATGGGATGATTCGGTTTTGGTTCCACCTTTGTCATGGGGCAAAATGAACTTCAGAATAGCCGGAATTCGCCGGCAGCGAAGCTGGCTCCAAAACTGAACGTGTGTTGACTCCTGGGTGATCGTGCCACAAGGAGAGTTCTACCTTGACAACAGAAAAGAAACGCACAAAGACAGCCTCATTTGGAGTGAATGGACGTCGAAGCCACGACTCTTCGGCTTATTACGCGAGGCGCATCAACGAAGAACAATCTAGCAACAGCAAGAAGCCGGCTGCATATTCGGAAAATCCGCTGCCGGACCACTTGGCCAATCGCGTACTTCTGGATTCCTGCGTATCACCTGACAAGAGCAATCGCCTACCCCCCCGCAGCGTACATCTGATGGTGACGTCCCCACCGTATGCGGTGGGCAAGGACTACGATGAAGACCTGTCATTGTCCGAGTACCGTAAACTGCTGAGGGATGCGTGGAAGGAGACGCGGCGGGTTCTTGTGCCCGGAGGAAGGGTGTGCATCAATGTAGCAAATATCGGCCGCAAGCCTTATATCCCTCTGCATGCCTATATCATTCAGGATATGGAGCGACTTGGTTTCCTGATGCGAGGAGAAATCATCTGGGACAAAGGCAGCAGCGCTGGCAGTTCAACTGCTTGGGGTAGCTGGAGATCGGCGTCAAATCCCTGCATCAGGGACCAACATGAATATATCCTGGTGTTCAGCAAAGACGGTTATCAGCGCCCCAAGGTGGACGGACGCAGTGACTCAATCGGTCGCGAAGAATTCCTCGATAACACACGAAGCATTTGGCATATGAACTCCGAGTCCGCCAAGCGAGTTGGTCATCCTGCTCCTTTCCCCGTAGAGTTGCCCCGGCGCTGCATAGAAATGTACACGTACGAAGAGGAAGTCGTCTACGACCCGTTTATGGGCAGTGGCACGACCGGAGTAGCTGCTATCTCCTGTGGCAGGCGTTTTGTCGGTTACGAGATAGACGCTGACTATCAAAGCCGGGCGATGCAGCGTATCAACGCCACGCAATTGGATTTTCACAGTGAACTCAGTGTTAGCGGACCTGTTGACTAACCCTGCAGCAATTGACACGCTCCGGACAGGCTTGCCCCACGCATTCGAGATGGCCGCTGTTGAAGCAAGTCGGGTTATTCTGAACAAACGCACAGGATTGGCCCAATCAACGACTGGACAAGAGGTTGGGGTCTTACGCGAAAGAGTGATTCTTGGCTTCCTGTTCAGCCAGTTGGGCGAAGCCAATGTACAACTGCCCGCTCCCGGTGCGTCGATGGTGGACGCAACCGTAGCGGGGCATCCCCTTGAAATCAAAACTGTTACGGAAAGGGGGCTCGTTACGGCGAAGTGGACGTCAGATAATGAATCAGTCGACCAAGTTTTGGAGGAGTTTGTCTTCATTTCGGATATGCTACTGGTTCGCATTTGGTGGGACAGCTTTCAGGACAGTGTGTTCTACATACCCTTCGAAGTTCTGAACGAGACGGCGGCCAGCTTCCCCGATTTTTTGCAGAGCCAGAGGGGAACCAATAACCGGGGAGTCAAGATAAGAGACGCCTTCATGAGGAAAATCGAGGGGCACGAGAGTACCGTTAGGGTTCCTGTTTTCTGGCAGCGCAGCGAAGAGGCCATTCAGTCTCCGATCGTTAGATATATCAATTATTGGACTGAACTCCGGTTCTGATGTAAGTCACTATCGAAATCTTGAGGCTGCGGACATTTAAACGCAAACGAGAGGTTTACTCTCCAAGCATGCCCCTTCGTTGCAATAGCTCCTTCCCTCTCGTACCATTGAGACTCCAGTCAATGAGTACGAAGTCCTACCCCAAGGAATCAGGTCGCCTCCTTCTAGGATTCACATCATCGCGTAGGCCATTGCATATTCATTGCAGCTATCCTTCGAGACCGATCATCAAGATCATCACCCCGTATGAGCCGGATCCATCGAAATGGATCGACTTCATGGTAAGGAGACGGGATGATGCCTGTCACTAAAGTATGGAGCGAGCCACTGGTCGAAAAGACCGTGACTTACCACATTGAGATCGACGGGCGGCTTGTGCTTGTCGAGAACGTGCCGGCGAGGGTCAACGTGGAGACGGGGGAACGGTACTTTGCGCCGGAGACGGTTGAGCGCTTGCAGCAGGCGGTGTGGGGACAGTGCCGGCCCGTTCGCACGATTGAGACGCCGGTGTATGAGTATGCCGCGCTGGCCTGAAATTGGAATCTGCCTTCGCTTCATTTTGCGAGATACCGTGTGAGGGAAACACCATGACCACAAATCAACTCGCGCTAAGTAAAGACGAAGTCCGGCTGTACCACCAGCAAGGATGGCTGGGGCCGTATACGCTTCTCTCTGAAGAGGAGATGGCGGGTGTGCGGACACGAATTGATGAGGAGATTCTGGACGTTGGCAAGGCGCAGGGGCTGGAGGAGAAGGACTACTTTCATAACCGGCATCTGGACAACCGCTGTGTGTATGATCTTCTGAGTCATCCGAATCTGGTGGAGAGGGCGGCCGCTCTGCTGGGGCCGCATCTTGTTCTGTGGCGGACGAACTTTCAGATTAAAGCGCCGCTGAGCGAGCAGGAGGACTGGGATACGGCAGTGCCGTGGCACCAGGACTGCGCCTATTATCAGCCGTCGCCGAATGTAATTCTGTCGGCATGGATCGCAGTGGATGAGGCGACGCGGGCGAACGGGTGTATGCAGGTGCTGCCGGGCAGCCATAAGCGGCTGTATCCGCACATCGAAGACCCGGACGCCAAAGTGTTCAGCAGAGAGGTGGACCCGTCGACCTTCGATGCCAGCGATGCGGTCGATCTGGAGCTGAAGCCGGGCGAGTTTATCTTCTTCAATGAGAGTACGCTGCACTATTCGCCGCCCAACAAGTCGGAGACGCGGCGCTTCGGTATCACACCGCGGCTGACAGTACCCTTTGTCGACGTGGGCAGGCGCGAGCAGATCGACGTTCTGATGGTGAAGGGCGAGGACTATATGGGGTTCTATAACGTGGTGGAGCCGCCGGGGAGTTCCTCATCTTGACCTAGCCACTCGCCGGTGAGACCCCTCGCGATCGACTCACTCTCGCTACACTCAGGCTTCAGCCCCAGCCGTCTCAGATGTACTTTCAACGCCTTGCTCATGCTGTCAACGACTGCAAACATCAATAGATAGAAACTGATTAAGGATGTAGTCGTTCGGTCAGTCCTCCAGGTATGGACTTTGGTTTGGTGACGAACGCCAAAGTTATCTCTCCAGGGGACTCTTTCAAACACTATCGGGCATAAGGCCCTACACGTAAGAGGAGGATCAGTTCCAGCAGAACCCCGACAGTTCCTTCGATCTGTCACGGTCAAATGACGGTTTTGGCTGCGGGCCTCACCGTTGAGACAGGTGCCGTTGACCAAATTCACGCCCGCCCAGACCGGAATTCCGGTTCCATCACTTTACGGAAAGGAACCATGACAGACCGTGCATTCTCTCGACGCGCATTTCTCAAGACGGCAGGTGTAGCGGCGTTAGGCGTAGGCTTGGCGGCCTGCCAGCCAATACCCCCGCTCGGCGACAGTGAGGCCGCGGTGGGCAAGGTAACCGCTGCCCAGGTCACCGACCCCGAAAGCCTCAAGGCCTGGGTTCTCGAGGCGAAGGCGCATATCGAAGCAATTACAGAATTAAATGAAGCAGCGAAACTCAGGGAGAGGCTGAAAACGGAGGGCGACTGGAAATCCGGCTCGACCTTCCTCATCCTCTTCTTCAAGAACGGAGACGTGTTCACTCACGGGAACGATCGTGACGCTGAAAACAAGAATCTGATGGGCGTCGAAGACGAACGCGGAACAAAGGTCGTCAAGGAACTCTTCGCGGCCGCTGCCCAGGGCGGCGGTTTCGTCGAATACTACGACGATGGGCCCAAGACCGCATACGCTGTCGAATACACCTCCGGGATCACAGCAAGACAGTTCGTGCTGGTCGGCGGCTACTCGCAGGACGTCTCCCATGTCCAAATCCAGATCGCCGATCTCCCCAAGCCCTCCGTCACCGCGTCGGAAGTGGTGGACCGCGAGACACTCATCACCTTTGTCGAAGAGGCGGCCAAGATCTATCGGGAGGCCATCATGACCGCGGGCTTTAGCTCTTTCGTCGGGGTCAAAAATGCCTTCCGAGTAGAAGGAGGGGACTGGAAGTCAGGCTCCATATACCTGTATGTCGTGAGTGCCGGTGGCGTCACCCTGTTTCACGGGTCCGAGCCATTTCGCGAAGGCCAGACCACGGACATGACGCGGACGGACTCCAAGGGGGTGAGGTTTGCGGAGGAGCTGATCGGAGGGGCACGGCGCGAAGGTCGGAAGTTCTTGCGTTATCACTACGACAACCCGGCCATCCAAGGAGACGAAGAGACCGGTTCGCCGAAGCTCGGCTACGCCGTGAGCTTCCCGGTGCCCAACTCGGAGCAGAGGGCCGTAATCGGCTCCGGCATCTATATCGACGCAGAAGACGAGTAAACCTTGGCGCACGGGACCCGGTCCGCGCCGGTGTAGGGCCCCATACGGAAAGCCCGAGGGCCTGTCAGGGATGTTTCTCGCATGTGTTGAAATGATAGACAGAACTGATCGATCCGCGAAGGGGCGCGAAGGAAATCCTTCGCGCCCTTTTCGCGCATGGAGACGAAGGCCGGATGGAGGGTCAACCTTCGACCATTAGCTCGTTGGGGTACATCATGCGCCAGGGGCCGGGCATCTCTCCGACCGGCACTTCGATCACGACGGGTCGGTCGGCCGCGAAAGCGTCGGTGAGGGCGTCGCGCAGGCTGCTGGCGGAGTGGACGCGGACGCCAATGGCGCCGAAGGACTCGACGAAGGCGACAAAGTCGGGGTTGACCAGGTCTGAGGAGATGATGCGGCCGTCGTAGAGCTCTTTCTGCATTCGGCGCACGTTCCCGTAGGCGCCGTCGTTGAAGACGACCGAGACGGTGTTGATGCCATGCTGCACGGCGGTGGCCAGTTCCATTGCACAGTAGAGGAAGCCACCATCGCCGGCGATTGAGAGGACCGGGCGATCGGGGGCAGCTACTTTTGCGCCGAGCGCAGTGGGGAATCCCCAGCCGAGCGTGCCCTGATAGTTGGGGGTGAGGAATGTGCGCGGCTGGTAAACGGGCATCGCCATGTTGCTGGCATAGCCGACCTGCGTTAGCTCGTCTACGAAGATGCCGTCGTCCGGCAGGGTGTCGCGGATGGCGCGAATGAAGTCGATCTGGGGTTGGAACGAGGAGTCAAATAGGTCCTCCATCTCCCTGTGCAGAGCAAGCATTTCTGCGGTGCGGGAAGGGCGCTGGCGGTTGTAGCGTGCCAGGGCTGGCAGCAGCGCGCGCAGGGCCTCCTTGCTGTCGGCCGCGACAGTCACGTCTGCAGGGGCCAGAAAGCTGGATTCCTGCGGCGCGATCTCGATGCGAATCAGAGACAGATGCCTGGGGCGCTGCCACTGGATAAACGGCTTGGTCAAACGTGTGCCGATGGCGATGGCCAGGTCGGCCTCTTTCCAGAGGGGTTCGCCGGCTGCGTAGGTGTGGCTGAAAGGATGGCGGCTGGAGAGGATGCCGCGCCCGCGACCGCTGGCGATGACAGGCGCCTGGAGGGCTTCGGCCAGCGCGCGGACCTCTTCGCCCGCATCTATTGCGCCGCCACCGACGAATATGACCGGGTTGCGTGCCTTACCCATGAGCCGGGCTGCTTCTTCGATGGCGTCTGTGTCCACTTCTGGCCGGCGCACGGTGAGGGGGATTGGACGGTCGCTCATTTCCGCCTTGCCGGCGAGGATGTCTATCGGCGACTCCAGCCCGACGGGCCGGGGGCGCCCTGAACGCATTTCACTGAGCGCCGTGGCCAACAGTTGCGGGATTTCGCCGGGGCTTTCGGCGCGGCGCGCCCACTTGGTCAGCGAGCGCATCACTGTCAACTGATCGGGGATCTCGTGCAACATCCCGTAGCCGCGGCCGATCTGGTCCGAGTGGATCTGACCGGCGAGGCAGAGTACGGGCGCATGTGTAGCGTAGGCTGTTGCCAGCGCCGCGGTGGTGTTGAGAAATCCGGGGCCGGGGACGACAACATAGACGCCGGTCTTTCCGGAGGCGAGTGCGTAGCCAAGGGCCATGTAGGCTGCGCCCTGCTCATGGCGCGTTTGGATGGCGCGTATCTGGTCGCCGGCATCGTAAACAGCGCTATAGAAGTGGTCGTTCTGCACGCCGGGCAGGCCGAAAATCGTGTCGATGCCGTGGGAGAGGAGGCCCTGGACAAGCGCTTCGCCGCCGGTACGGATGGTGGTGCTCATAGGCTGTGGAACTGCAGTGGGCTAGTGGGGGGAACAGGTTGGCAGCGCTTGTTGCGGGCGCGGTTAGACCGTGTGGCCGCGGTATGCGTGTGCGCTGCGGAGGTCGTTGGCGCTATATGTTCAGGGCCGGCGCGCGACGGGGGGGCGCGAACTGGAGCTCGTTGAGCTCGACGGCCTCCTTTCTATAGACCTGGACGCGGTAGGAGCCGGTGTCGGGCACGTACATAAGACCGTCCTCGCTGACGATGACGGACTGCGGCCAGCGCAGCAGCTTCTGGATTTCGAGCTTGGCCATGTCGCGCAGGCGGTTGGGGTAGGCGTTGGTCATCATGTAGGAGATGGCCACCGTGGAGAGGGTGGCGTCGCCGATGAACTGCTGCACGTAGCGGCCCTCTTCATTGAAGAGCTGGACGCGGTTGTTGCCGCGGTCGACGACGTAGATGTCGCCGTGCTTGTCGACGTCGACGCCGCTGGGGCGGTTGAACTGGCCGTCACCGCAGCCGGATTCGCCAAAAGCCATCTTGAATTCGCCGTCAGCGCCGAACTTCTGCACGCGGTCGTTTCGCCAGTCCGCCACGTAAACGTCGCCCACCTCGTCAACGGCGATGCCCCAGGGCATGTTGAACTCGCTCTTGCCGCAGCCGTGGCTGCCCCACCCGCCGAGGAAGCCGCCCTCGCGGGTGAACTTCTGGACGCGGTGGTTGAGTGTGTCGACGACGTAGAGATTGCCGTCGGCGTCAAAGCTCATGCCTGAGGGGCCGTTGAGCTGGCCGGGCCCGCTGCCCTCTTCGCCCCAACTGTCGATCAGCTCGCCCTCGTTGTCGATGATGGTGACGCGGTGGAGCGCCTCATCGGTGAGGTAGAGGTTCTCGTCGGCGTCGGCGAGGATCGTGACCGGCCAGGTGACCTGGCCCGGCTCTTCGCCGTAGATGCCGAAGGAGCCGAGGTCTGCGTCCTCGGTGCTGTATTTGCGGATGAGGGCGGTGCCCTCGTTGCGGCAGAGGATGAAGAGGCGGTCCTCCTTGCCGAAGGCGAGGTCGATGGGATAGTTGGTCAGCCGCCGCATTCCCAGCGTCTTGTGGAAGGGGAATCCGGCGCGTAAGAGACCGTATGGTCTGCCCACGGTGGTACTCCTTTTTTGAGTTTCTAGTTTCTAGTTATTGGTCCTTAGTGAACCCCGTTTTGCTCGGTAGGTGCCGAGAACTGTTAGCTGTATGGGTGGATTTGCTCGAATTGGCCGTTGACGATTGGGGTGGGGTCGATGCCCATCCACTGTTCGAGTACGGTGCCGTAGATGCCGCGGAAGTCGATAGTGTGCTCCATGTCCTCGCCGTGGACCCAGCGGGCGGGGTCGAGGGAGGGGTATTGGGCGTAGAGGCCGCCCTGGACGCGGTCGCCGATGATGAAGGCGCCGCCGCCGGAGCCGTGGTCGGTGCCGCTGGCGTTGTCGCGGATGCGGCGGCCGAACTCGGTGAAAACGAGCATGGTGACTTCGGAGGAGGCGTCGTGGGCGCGCAGGTCCTGGAAGAAGGCGGTGATGGCGGTGCTGAGGTCGGCGAGCAGCTTGGGATGGTCGGGGACCTCGTTGGCGTGGTTGTCATAGCCGCCTTGGGCGGTGTAGAAGACGCGGGTGCCGAGCCCGGCCAGGTGGACGCGGGCGACGTCGCGCAGGCTGTTGGCGATGGCGCTGTCACCATACTCCACGGTCGAGCTGTAACCCTCTTTCGCCTTCTTGAGTTCGTCGGTGCCCTCGATGACGTTGAGGCCGGTCTGTGAAAGGTAGTCCATGACGTAGCCGGCGCCTACCTCGTGGCCGTACATGCCTTTGAAGACCTCCAGCGCCTGGGTGCGGCGGCGGGGTTCGTCGATGCCGGTGAGCAGGCCGTAGGTATCCAGGTCGGCGAAGGAGGTGACGGGCACACCGGGCACGGCCATCGCCCTGGGTAGACCCTGGCCAACGTTGACGCCGGTAAGGACGTTGTGGCCGGCGGGGTCCAGCTCGCGGATCATGCGTCCGACCCAGCCTTCGGTGCCGATCTCGATCGGTTCGCAGGTGTGCCAGATGTCCATGGCACGGAAGTGGGAGCGGTCGGAGTTGGGGTAGCCGATGCCTTGCACGACTGCGATGTCGCCGGCCTCGTACATCTGCTGCAGGGGCTCGCAGTTCGGGTTCCAGGCAAGGGTATCGTGAATGGGCAGGACTTCGTCCTCTTTGAGGCCTACGACCGGCCTGGAATCGTAGTAGATGCCGGCGGTGTAGGGGACGACGGTGTTCATGAAGTCGTTGCCGCCGCTGAGCTGGACGACAACGAGTACGGGATCTTTTTTGTGGTCAACCATCTTTACTTCCTTTCTGTACTGCAGTTTTTGGTTTTTGGTTTTTAGTGAACACCTTTCCGCTGTGCAGGCGGGGTGGTGTTGCTTAAAGCTGCAGGTCAGGCGAATTGGTATTCGCGGGAGGCGACGATGAGTTGGAGCATCAGGATGATGCGGTCGGTGCTTTCTTCGGTCTGGCCATTGGCGCTGCCGTTGCTGGAGAATACGAGGTCGCCGCCGCTCTGGGCGAAGCGTATGAGGTCGGCTCGGGTCTTGTCCTCCAGGTTCACGGGGCCGGCAAGGTCGAGGCAGGTGTCGACGAACTGCTCGGGGGTGAGGCTGTCGCCGACGGTGCGCAGGCGCTTGATGAGGGCCTGGATGCCTGGTTTGCTGGCATCGCCCACTTCGTCGACGGCGAAGTTGATGCGCTCAGTGAGCATGCCGCCGTCGATCCACTCCTGGCCGGTGTGCCAGCCTTCGACGGTGGGCGGGTTGAAGAGCTCCTGACCCATCAATGTGGCGGCGCGGTGGTATTGGGGCATGCCGGGCGTGGGCGTGCGGTAGGTGCCGACCAACTTGAGGACGCCGGTGATCAGCTCGGCGGGGCTTTTCACTCTTTTGAAGCGGGCTGCCTTGAAGAAGTCGCTCTTGAAGAGCGTGCGCAGGACGTGACGCATGTCACCATTTGACTCCATAAAGGCGTCTGCCAAGGTTTCGATCGCCTCCGGGTCCTGGGGCGGGGTCACATTCCAGGAGGGAACCTGCGGCTCGTCGGCGACGAAGAAGTTGTAGAGATGGCGGGAGATGAAGCGGGCGGTTGCCGGCTGCTCGACGATGATGTCGATGATGTCGTCGCCGTTGAAGTTGCCGGTGTGGCCGAGGAAGGTCTTCTCGCCAAAGTCGTGGTCCTCTGGGCGAAACAGGAATTCGGGAGAGTAGTAGCCGTGGGGGTAGAGGGGAACGGGTTGCGCGTAGGTCCAGCCGGTAAAAGCGAGCGCGCAGTTCTTGATGTCGTCCTCGGTGTAGTTGCCCACGCCCATTGAGAAGAGTTCAAGCAGCTCGCGGCCGTAGTTCTCATTGGGTTCGCCCTTGATGTTCTCGTTGTTGTCGAGCCAGTTGATCATCGCCGGGTTCATGGAGAGCTCGAGCAGAATCTCGCGAATGTTGCTCATGCCGATGCGGCGGAAGAGATCGATCTGGTCGTTCATGGCGAGGGCGTGCGCGACCTTGGCGAAGCCGGTGGCGAAAACGTGATGACAGAAGAGGGCCATCTTTTCTTCGAGCGGGCGCGGGCTGTTGAGCATGCGGTAGATCCAGGCGCCGGATTGGAAATCCGGCCATTGACCGCCAAAGTAGCGCTTAATGATATCCTCGTCGATCGGCGGGCAGCGCTCCTCGTCCACCAGATCTTCTACGACTTCGTCGTAACCTTTTGCGGCGTAGGCCTCGAGCTCCTCACGGCTGGCGCCGAACCCTGCCCGGCGCAGCAAATGAGCAATCAGGCCCAGATCCTCATCTGCCATGTCTACCTCCTTTCTGCAGTGGTCAGTGGTCAGTGATCAGTGGCCACTCAAATTCCCGACTACGATATCAATTCTCTTGGAGAAAGGTCTCCATTTCGGTTAGGCCGTCCGGTTGCTGCACGTCTGCATCCAAAAAGAAGCGGGTGAGGATGGTCAGGTAGGCGTCGTCGCCGGTCAGCTGTACGACAACGAGGACGGGGTCTCTTTTGTGGTCGACCACCTTTACTTCCTTTCTGTACTGCCGTTTTTAGTTCTTGGTTTCTAGTTTTTAGTGAACACCTTTCCGCTGTACAGGCGGGGTGGTGTTGCTAGAAGCTGCGGTTTAGGCGAATTGGTATTCGCGGGAGGCGACGATTAGTTGGAGCATCAGGATGATGCGGTCGGTGCTTTCTTCGGTCTGGCCATTGGTGCTGCCGTTGCTGGAGAATACGAGGTCGCCGCCGCTTTGGGCGAAGCGTATGAGGTCGGCTCGGGTCTTGTCCTCCAGGTTCACGGGGCCGGCAAGGTCGAGGCAGGTGTCGACGAACTGCTCGGGGGTGAGGCTGTCGCCGACGGTGCGCAGGCGCTTGATGAGGGCCTGGATGCCTGGTTTGCTGGCATCGCCCACTTCGTCGACGGCGAAGTTGATGCGCTCAGTGAGCATGCCGCCGTCGATCCACTCCTGGCCGGTGTGCCAGCCTTCGACGGTGGGCGGGTTGAAGAGCTCCTGGCCCATCACCTTTGCGGCGCTGTGGTATTGCGGCATGCCGGGCGTGGGCGTGCGGTTGGTGCCGACCAGCTTGAGGACGCCGGTGATCAGCTCGGTGGGGCTTTTCACTCTTTTGAAGCGGGCTGCCTTGAAGAAATCGCTCTTGAAGAGCGTGCGCAGGACGTGGCGCATGTCACCATTTGACTCCATAAAGGCGTCTGCCAAGGTTTCGATGGCCTCCGGGTCCTGGGGCGGCGTCACGTTCCAGGAGGGAACCTGCGGCTCGTCGGCGACGAAGAAGTTGTAGAGATGGCGGGAGATGAAGCGGGCGGTTGCCGGCTGCTCGACGATGATGTCGATGATGTCGTCGCCGTTGAAGTTGCCGGTGTGGCCGAGGAAGGTCTTCTCGCCAAAGTCGTGGTCCTCTGGGCGAAACAGGAATTCGGGAGAGTAGTAGCCGTGGGGGTAGAGGGGAACGGGTTGCGCGTAGGTCCAGCCGGTAAAAGCGAGCGCGCAGTTCTTGATGTCGTCCTCGGTGTAGTTGCCCACGCCCATTGAGAAGAGTTCAAGCAGCTCGCGGCCGTAGTTCTCATTGGGTTCGCCCTTGATGTTCTCGTTGTTGTCGAGCCAGTTGATCATCGCCGGGTTCATGGAGAGCTCGAGCAGAATCTCGCGTATGTTGCTCATGCCGATGCGGCGGAAGAGATCGATCTGGTCGCTCATGGCGAGCGCGTGCTCACCCTTGGCGTAGCCGGTGGCGAAAACGTGATGCCAGAAGAGGGCCATCTTCTCTTCGAGCGGGCGCGGGTTGTTGATCATGCGGTAGATCCAGGTGCCGGAGCGGATCTCCGGCCCTTCACCGCCAAAGTAGCGCTTGATGATATCCTCGTCGATCGGTGGGCAGCGCTCCTCGTCCACCAGATCTTCTACGACTTCGTCGTACCCTTTTGCGGCGTAGGTCTCGAGCTCTTCGCGGCTGGCGCCGAACCCTGCCCGGCGCAGCAAATGAGCCATCAGGCCCAGATCCTCATCTGCCATATCTACCTCCTTACTACAGTGGTCGGTGGTCAGTGGCGAGTGGCCACTGGAGTTCCTGACAACAAAATCAATTCTCTTGGAGAAAGGACGCCATTTCGGTAACAAACCAGAGTGACAGTGCGCCGCCGCGTTCGTCGGGGCCGAATATGGCGGGGCGGTCAAGGTAGTCGCGCGTGCTTTGCTGGACGCCGGTGCCGGTGCAGACGTCGACGAGGCCGCCGTGGTCGTCGATGCGGGCGGCGACGCCCTGCCAGGCGCGCGTCAGCATCTCTTTGTAGCCGGCGTCGAGCCAGCCGCGGCGCAGGCCGCGGGCGAGGGCGTAGCCGACCATGCAGGTGACGGTCATTTCGGGGTAGGAGCCGGGGCCATTGACGACTTGGCGCCACATGCCGCTGCGGTGCTGGTAGCCGCGCAGGGCTTGGAGGTGGCGGCGGTGGATGGCGAGCACCGCGGCGCGGTCGGGATGGTCGTCGGGCATATAGGTCAGCGATTCGGCATAGCTGAGGGCGGCGAAGCCGTTGCCGCGGCCCCAGTAGAAGGGGGTACGGCGGTCGTGCCAGAAGAGGCCGTCGGCCTGCTGCACGTTGGCATCCAGGAGGAAGCGGGTCAGGATGCTCAGGTAGGCATTGTCGCCGGTGAGCTTGAAGGCGCGGCCAAGGACGGCGGCGGTGAAGAACATGTCCTCGACCTGGTAGTTGGGGTTGGAGGGAATGGGCGCGCCGTTGTCGTGGGTCGCGCGGTAGCGGTCGGCTGTCTGCACGAGCAGATCGGCGTAGCGGTCATCGCCGGTGGTTGCGGCGAGCTCGTCGGCCCAGACGAGTCCGGCGAGGTTGGCGCCGCCTTCGCCGCCGGCGGGGAACCACTCCTTGGCGCCGGACATGTAGGGCGCGACCATGTCAGCGATGCCGTCTGACGGATCGGCGTATTCCGTGTCCAATTGGGCGAGCCGGAGGCGTCCGCTGACGGCAACGCCCTGTGTATAGATGACGGGATCGAGTTCGTGGCCGTAGACGCCGGCAAGGATACGGGCGGCGTCCAGGGGCGAGCGGGCGGCGCGGGCCTGCAGGGCGCTGCGGGTGGGTGAGCGGGCGTGGTCGGGCACCTGAGCGAGAACAGTCCATAGTTTGTTCAGCTCGGCATCCAGGTCGGCGGCGGCGCAGGTGAGGCGCAGGCCGAAAATGGGCGGAAGCAGGTTGGGTTCGCCGGTGGACAGCGCTCCGAGGAGTGAGCTGTCGGACGGAAGCTCGGACGCGTTGAGCACGGAACGGAACTGCTCCAGCAGCTCCAGGCAGAGGGCAGACCCTTCCCAGGTCGTGCTGTCGCCGGTCCGGATTTCCAGGACTAGGTCCGGCGCCTGGAAGCTCACCCAGCGCCAGAGGTAGTGGGCTTCCGGATTGGCGTCGTAGTAGCTGTCTCCCGGCGGCGGGTAGGCGGTGCCGGGATTGCCGCCGGCGCCGTTCTCCGGCGCGGCGCCCAAGGCGAGGCCGTCGGGATTCGCACAGGGCGCGGCGCTGAGGGCGTACCGACCGGAAAGGCCGGGCGCGGTCCTATACGAATGCAGGGCCGCGAGCGCGGCATCGGCGTCTTCCTGTTTGCCGGAGAGCCCGCCGATGAGGACGAGTTGGAGGCGCTCGCCTGCGGGCGGCTGGTCGACGCCGTGCAGAAGGGCGGGGATCTGACGTTCGCTACGGGTCACGCCGCAGGCGTCGAGGTGCCAGAAACCGGGCGCTTGTGCAAGGAGGTCTTCGATCTGTTGGTCGAGTGACATGGAACACCAGTGATCAGTGGTCAGTGGCTAGTATTGTTGCTGGCGGGCACGCATTTTTTGAAGGGAAAAGGTCTCCGATTCGTAGAAGTCGAAGAGGGCGGCTTCGCGGGTGCGGACCTCTTCGGCGAGTTGCAGGACGTCGTCGACCTGGTCGGTAGGAATGCGCACAACGCCGTCGGTGTCGGCGAGGAGCAGGTCGCCGGAATGGATGCGCAAGCGGCCGGCGGTGACCGGCGCGCCGAAGCGGTTCATGTTGAAAACGCCGTGACCGGGCACGGCGCCCCAGCCCCATACGGGCAGACCGACCTGGCGGATGCCGACCAGATCGCGCGCGGTGCCCTCTACGATGACGCCTTCGACGCCAAGCCGTTTGTGGACACGGGCCATGCCGTCTCCGAAGCAGGCGCCGCGGCCCGCGTTGGTGTCCAAGTCCTGGAAGACGGCGATCAGCGGACCCTGCTGGCTGCCGAGGTAGTCGTAGTAGTCGATCCACTCGAGAGCGGTGGAGTCTTCGTCGTTGGTGGTGACTTCGGCGGTGACGGCGAAGCCGGCGACGAGGCCCATGTCGGGCATCAGGCTGCGGATGGTATGGTCGGTATAGTCGAGATTGGGCAGGCCCAGCCTGAGGGCGACGGCGTTGAAAATGGTGGCGGAGTCGTAGCGCTTGAGTGCGGCGATCTGCTCGGACAGCATTCAGGATCTCCTGATTCGATGTATCGTTGACGGGCGTGAGGCGCCTGTCTGGGTATTGTCAGTTTTCGGGTGGTAAGGCGGGTTTTCTTCGTCTCTGTAATGATATAGATAATCGATTGAGACTGCAACCTTCTATTTTGCGAATCGGGGGCTTCTGGATAAGGCATTTATCCGCGAAGGGGCGCGAAGAAAGCCCCTTCATGAAACTGCGTGAGAGTGAAGTGGTATACTGTGCGGCGGGCTTTGGCCTGGTGCGCAGACAGCTTCAGAAAATGACGAGATCGTCCGACTTAGCCATTGTGGTGAAAACAGATGACAGTGAGGATAGAAATCACTCTGAGCAGTACTCTCATTGAGAAGGTGGAAAGCTTGGCGCGAGAGTTGGAAATGTCCCGAAATGAGCTTCTTTCTATCGCAGTTCAGGAATTTATCGAGCGGCGTGAAACGAGACGTATGATGGAAGCTCTCAACGAGGTCCATGGGGACCCCCCTGACGAGGAAGAGCTAGCAATTCTAAGACAGATGCTAGAGCTCCATCGAAAGACGTTGAGGGATGATCCGTGGTAATGAAACAGGGCACAGCCCTCCGTTCACAGTTCAGATCACCGAAATTCGTTGCCTTTCCATTTCGAATTGCCTGCAATGCGGGCATCTGTTGGAGAGCGTTCTGGAGGAGCACATTCCGATGTCCGACACGGAAAGTACAAGGAAAACATTGCGGGAACTACCTGTTCAATACCTGCCAGACGAAAAAGGGGACATTCAGAATGTTCTTGTTCCTATCGATCTGTGGAAGGAACTGCTCGCGTTGTACGAAGCGTCAAGTGACTCTGACGAGGGGAAACAAACTGAGAGTCCTACTGAACTCCCTTTGACTATGTTTGGTGCCTTCCCGGAGTTGGCTGAAATCGAACTCGGAGAAGAGTTTGAAGCAGTCAAACAGCTGGGAAGGAAGAGCATTGAGAAGCAGCTTGAATGTCTTGATGGCCATAGATAGTTAGTGGGTCTCGGCTTCACATGAATCCATAACTGATTCCTCGTCGCAACCCTGCTAACAGCCATCCAGGCAATCAACCCCGCTCTACTCCCCATTGGACCCATCTTCAATTCTCACGTCAGGCCAATTCAGTACCTCCTCGCGCAGGGCGACGCCGAGACCGGGCTTTTCGGGTAGGGAGAGCATGCCATCGTTGATGGGGATGCGTTCGGTGACGACGTCGTTGTACCAGCCGTTGTAGTAGGCGCGGACAGTTTCGAGAATCATGGCGTTGGGGATGTGCAGCATGAGGTGGGCGGCGGCCCAGAGGGCGACGGGGCCGGTGGCGTCATGGCCGGTGACGGGGAGGTAGTAGGTGTCAGCCAGTGCGCAGATTTTGCGGGTTTCGCTGATCCCTCCGGTCCAGGAAATGTCGGGCATTATGATGTCGGCGGCGTTGGCCTCGACGACGCGGCGGAAGCCGAAGCGGGTGAAGAGACGCTCGCTGACGCAGAGCGGGATGCGGCTTTCGGCCTTCAGACGGGCATAGGACTCGACGTTGTCGGGCGGAATAATCTCCTCCAGCCACATGATGTTGTAGGGCTCCAGAGCGCGGGCAATGGCGATGGCCACGGGCAGGTTCCAGCGGGCGTTGCCTTCGATCGCGATCTGCATTCTGTCGCCGACGGCGGCGCGAATCTCTTCGACGCAGGCGACACCCCTCTTGAGCGTATCATTATCGAGGTAATGGCGCACCGGGCCGGGCGCGCCTGTCTCGGCGCCGGCGGGTCCTGGCGGAAGGTCGAAGGGCCAGATCTTCATGGCGTTGATGCCCTGACGGAGGAGATCCTCGGCCAGCTGGCCGGCGCGGCCGCCCATCCAGGTGCGGGCGTCCTGGTTGGGGCCGTGGCTGAGGCAGGTGTTGTAGATGGGGATGCGGTCGCGGCTACGGCCGCCGAGGAGGTTGTAGATGGGCTGGCCGCAGTACTGGCCGGCGATGTCCCAGAGGGCGACGTCGACGGCGCTGATGGCGCGCGTTTCGGCGCCGCCGAAGCCGTAGGCGTTGACGGCGGCGAACATGGTGTGCCAGTGGCGCTCGATGTCGAGGGGATTTCGTCCGAGCAGCAAGGGCGCGAGCTGGTCGTGGATCAGGGCGCTGACGGCGCGGGGCGCGTAGGAGGTCTCACCGAGGCCGGTCAGGCCGTCATCGGTGTGGATGCGCAGCCAGAGCGAGTCGGGGTGGCGGCCGAGGCGGATGGTCTCTAGGCGGGTGATTTTCATTGGGATCGGTGGATGGCGGTCAGCGAAGTTATAGGCACAGGCCAGAGTTGCGCCCGGCGGCTTACGCTTGGCATTCTGCCCGCGTTAGATTGGCGCGGGCATCGCAGACCTGTTCTCCGATTCCAACAGGTCAAGACTGGCTGAGCGTATCAACTCATGCGGCGCGCTGAGATGTGCTTGCCGTAACTGTTGGATTGGGGTGGAGTGACATTTTCACTAGTGGTGCCGCGTGGGCGGCTGAGCCTGGGGTCGAGCGTCAGCAGCGGGCAGCCCGGTGCCGCGACAGTCACGGGTGGGTCGATTTTGGTCACTTTCGGTCAGCGTCACGGGCGCGAAGAATTTGTTGCGGCTGTACACGTGATTCCGCGACTGCCTTCCGTTCGCGAACTCCTTGCAGCCATGCGGCTAGGGAGGGCCGGGACGCGATATGTTCCAACTCCCCGCGCAAGAACTCTTGCATAGACTGGCCTTGAAGCGCGGCGCGCCTGGCCAGCTCATTGCGCACTTCCTCAGGGACATTTCTGATCGTAATTTTTACGGGCATGATTGGTTTATGCCAACAACGAAGGAATATCGCACCAGTCAGAACACTTGGGCCTTCACGCTTTGGCGATCATATTGCCGCCGAAATGAGGGCCGCACAATTCTCAATGCGGCGGGACGATAGACGCCAGCTCGCTGCGCATGAAATCGATGTAGCGGCGGTATCTTCCCGGGGACGTCTTCCAGGTGGTGGGCGTGCCGTGACCGACGCCGAAACGCTTCTGCTCCCCGATCGCTTTGGCCTGGTGGTGAGCATCCTCGCGCCAGAGGTCCTCGTCGCCCTGCTCGATGACGGTGATGGCGTGGGAGTTGGAGAAGATACAGACCTCTTCGCCGAGAGCCTGGCGGACATTGACGATGTCGTTCGAGTAGTTCTTCAGGCCGCATTCGACCTGGATGCAGTGGAAGTCGAGCTTGGCCAGGTGGGGCAGGCGAGGCTCGATCCAGCCCATCAGGGCCATGCTGCTTATCAGGCCCTCATCGTGGATGTACTGGAAGGACTTGATCTCGCCGGGCAGGGCGAATTCGACGTAGTGCTCATCGGAAATCATGTCGGCGGAGGCGAACCACTGCATCAGCTGGTAGCCGTGCACGCCCAGCATCCGGGCGAGGCGGCACTGCTGGCGGATCACCTCTTCGTGGCGGTCCATGAGGGCGAATACGAGGTCCTTCTGGAAAAACATGGCGTCGAAGAGCTTGTCGTAGCTGAGCATGTAGAAGGAGGTGGGGAATGGCGCCATGTCCCCCATATGGAAGAAGACGGTGTCGTCGAAATATTCGAGCAGCTTTTTGGTGAAGTCGTAGGCGCCGGTCGCCAGCATCTCCTCGGCGGTGGGCGGCGGGTCGAGGCGTTCGACGTCGGCGGCTGTTTCGAAGAGGGGCTCTTCAGGCGGCAGGTCAGGCGGGAATTCGTGGTAGCGGGTCTTGCTGCGCGAGCCGACGTCGACGAGCACGGGCACGCCGTCCTCTTCGGTGACATACTGTTTGCCGCGCTGGCCGTAGGGTTTGCCGGTGCCGCAGGGGAGGTAGTCGAGGCCGAGGTCATCGTGGAGCACGTCGTAGAACTTCAGCTTCTGCTCATCGGTCCCGTGAGACAGATGGAGGAAGTTCAGCCCCAGTTTCTCGGGCCAGTGCGGCATCATCGACCAGGTGGGGGAGACGTTGAGGGCCGGATACATGTCCATAGGTTCGCCGTTGATGGCGGCCATGTAGCGTTCGAGCGATGTCATTTCCTGCAAGATCCTGCTCCTTGTGAACTGCAGTGGTCAGTGGTCAGTCGCTGGCTAAGATCCGGTGAGTTCGAATCGATAGCTCCCGGAGCCAACCTCTACGTCGATGTATTCGGCGCGGGCAACGGCGAATGTGATG
Organism: Caldilineaceae bacterium SB0664_bin_27; assembly: GCA_009838625.1. Taxonomy (GTDB): domain Bacteria; phylum Chloroflexota; class Anaerolineae; order Caldilineales; family Caldilineaceae; genus Bin5. Next base: position 23,320 of record VXRG01000106.1, on the reverse strand, counting down.
CCGTCGCCGCCTGGTAAATAGGCGTTGTCCTGCCAGATGGTGTTGCCGCCTTCGCTGACTGAGATATTGCTCAGCCCGAGCGTGGGCACGCTGACGCGGGCCGTACTGTTGACCGGGATCGTGACTTCAAGTGAGAGAGAATGGTCGCTACGCCGCCAGCGGGAGGCGAGTTCGCCGCGCACCGTCTTCAATGTGGCGCCAGCGTGTTCGAGATCACCAAGCGTGTGCGGTTCGATGTGGATCTCGCTAAAGCCTGGAGTCATGAAGCCGGGGCCGTGGTAGTCAGGGCCTTTGATGCCGGCGAGGTCATTGTAGAAGAATTCGTCGATGGAGGCCCACATGATCATGCTTTCGGCGGCGCCGACGGTGCTCTGCAGGCTCCAGGACTCCCAGATGGTGGTGGCGCCCTGCTCGACCATGAAACCCCAGCCGGGGTAGCTGGGTGTGGCGACGAGGTCGTAGAGGACTTCGCCCTGTCCGTACGGGGTCAGGGCGTCGATAAGGCAGGTGACGCCGGTGTTGCCGGTATGATGATGGCCGCCCCAAGTGTCGACGATGTTGTGGACGATGTCCTGGACGACGCCGGCTTCGCTGGCTTGCGGCACGATACCGAGGGCGAGCGGGAAGAGGTTGGCGGTCTGTGAGCCGGTGGCGTAGCGGTGCGCGGCGGGGTCGAGCCATTCCCGGTTGAGGGCGTCCTTGATCTGCTCTGCAAGGCGGGCGTAGTGGGCGGCCTCATCTTCCTTGCCGAGGTAGTCGGCGACCTTTGAGACGATGGCGGCGCCGAGATAGTAGTAGCCGGTCCACAGGAGGGGCGGGGGCGTTTCAGAGGAGACGAACTCTTCCTCGCCGGGCGCGGCGCCGGGCAGCATGTGGTCGCCGTAGTGGCCTTCGTTGACGATGTGGTTCTCGGCGACGGAGGTGAGATAGTCGACCCAGAGGCGGATTGGCGCGTAGTGCTCTTCGAGGATGCGGCTGTCGTCGAAGTATTGGTAGAGGTACCAGACGAGGATTGGGTAGTTGCCGCCCCAGGCCGGGTCGGGATCGTCCCGCTGCACGTAGTTGGGGCAGATGTCGGGGACGCTGCCGTCTTCGAGTTGGGCGTCCTTGATGTCGTCGAGCCACTTGGTCCAGAAGCGGGGCATGTGTTTACGGGGGTAGAGCGATGAGGCGATGGTGGCCGGGTCGGTCCAGGCCCAGTGCTCGCGGTGGAGGCAGTCGAGGGGGATGCCGAAGAGGCCGTTGGTCACGGTCCAGTGCACCAGTTCGTGGATGCGGTTGAAAATCGGGTTGGAGCACTCGAAGCCGCCGGAGAGATCAACGTCGGAGTAGACCACATGGCCCTGAAGCTCTTCTATGCTGATGGGGCGGTCGCTTTCGATCTGAACGTAGCGGACGGGATGGTAGGTGAAGCGCGGTTCGTAGCTCTCGCCGTCGGGATCGCCTCTGAGGATGTAGATGTCGATCTCATCGCCTTCTTCGTGGGCGCTGGCGCGGGAGCGGTGGCGAAAGTAGAATTCGCCGGATTCCTGATCGACGAGGCCGCTTTCCTCAAGCACCTGGCAGGCGTACTTGATGGTTACTGTCGTGCCTTGTTCGCCCTTGAGCCGGAGTTTGGCCCAGCCGCCGAAGAGCTGGCCGAGATCGTAGACGTGTATGCCGTCCTGGGGCTGGGTGACATTTACCGGCTGCAGCTTCTTGTTGACGCGGATGGGGGGCATGACCTGCGCCACCATTGTGCCGCCTAGGGCGTCCTTGTCGACGGCCGCGTTCCAGTGGGCGTCGTCAAAGCCGGTCAATGCCCAGCCGGGCTGCTCGCGGCGGGCGTCGTAGGTCTCGCCTCCGTAGAGGTCGTTGCGGGTGATGGGGCCGGGCGCGGTTTTCCAACCCGAGCCGGATGCGACGGAGGTTGTGCTGCCGTCGGCAAACTCCACGTTCAGCTGCAGGCGCAGGCGGGGGGAGTCGCCGTAGCGGTGCTCCCAGCCGGGTTCACAGTACCAGCCGTTGCCGAGCATGACGCCGACGGCATTGGCGCCGGCCTGCAGCAGTTCGGTCACGTCGTAAGTGACGTAGAGGACGCGCTGGGTGTAATCGCTTGTGGCGGGGTCGAGGACATGATCGCCGACGCGCTGGCCGTTTAGATAGAGCTCGTACCAGCCGAGGCCGGAGATATGGAGGCGGGCGCGGCTGACGGGATTGGCGAGGTCGAACTCCGTACGCAGGAGGGGCGAGGCAACCTCGGTAGGTGCGCCGACCCAAGTGCCGGTCCAGTCGCTTTCGTCAAGCAGGCCCATGGAGAATGCGGCGGGTTCGCTGTAGGCGCTGACGCGGTCGTCCTGGTCCCAGATGCGGACTTGCCAGTAGCAGGCCTCGTCGCTGGAGAAGGTGTTGCCCGCGTAAGGGACGTTGACGGAGCGGTCCGAAGTCACCTTGCCGCTATCCCATTTGTCGGCGCGACCGGCCTGAAGGTCTCCAACGCTGCTGGCGACGAGGACCTGGTAGGCCGATTGGGACTGGTTGCGGCGTTCTGATTGGAGGAGCCAGCCAAAGCGCGGCTCTTGGGTGTCGATGCTGATGGGGTTCGGAGCGTATTCGCAGGTGAGGTCGGTCGGCGTGATCATTGGGAGCTTTCAGTTCCTGGTTTTCTGTAACACTACTCGTACGCGGTCGTGTACCAGGCTGGTTCCTCGTTTTGGGCGACCAAGGGGGCAACCATAAAGATTGCCCCTGCCGGGCCTAGCTCCGGCGGTTCTTAGCAGACTACTTTGAGTTCAAGGGAAGCGATACTGGCGAATTTCTCAATCTTGGGCAGGATGTCGCCTACGCCGAGGGCGAAATGGTGGGTCGGTCCCTCTTTGCACCAGGCGTTGATGAAGTCGGCGGGGCCGAGCGAGAACTTGAGGCGGCTGTCAGTGTTGCCGATCTGCAGGACGGGGCCGGGAATGCTCTCGGCCTGGGCGGCGAGCAGCTTGAGATTGCCCTGCCGGGTCTGGGTCATTGACAGGACGGTGACCGGCCCGTGCTTGACCTGGGTTTCGACTCCGACGCCTCCACCGTGTTTTCCGTGGTAGAGGGCGAGGCCGCGCAGCAGGGGCCGCCCTTCGGCGATGTCGATGTGGAAGGGGCCGTCGTGGCCGGCGAGGATGAACTCTTCGCGAAAGTCCATCGCCGTGACCTCGGAGTAGCTGCCGCCGGCGCCGAAGGTGTCGACGATTTTCATCACCTGGCAGTTCTTCAGGTCGCCTTCGCCGCTGCAGGGCACGCCGCGCGAAGTGAGCAGTGAACAGCCCAGCGCGAATCCGGCGGCGATCTGTTCATATTCGTTGTCGTCGAGCCCTCGATAGTAGTAGGTGAGGCCATCCAGGTCGAAGTCGGCGACAAGGCTGTCGAGACCGACGGCGACGCGGTAGGCCCAGTCGAGCGCCTCGGAGGAGGGGCGGGTAGCGAGCGGATCGGAGGGGGAGTCTTCGGCCAGGTCAAAAATGGCGAGGGCTTCCTCCTCCTTGGCTTTGATGTCGGCCGGGGTGACACCGTTGACCATCTGCGCCAGGTCGCACATTTCCAGGATCTCGACATGGGTGCCGAGCTGGCCATGGTGCTGGGTGAAATCGCTGTACATGTCGAGCATGCCTGGGTAGGTGTGTCCGAGGAAGCCCATGCGGCTGCGACGCAGGGTACGGTGGGCGCCGGCCGCTTCTGTCCAGTCCTGGATCTCGGTCCAGGCGCGGCGGGCCGGTTCTTCGCAGCCTTCTTCCTCTTCCAGCATGCCGGAGACGACGTGGAAGTCGATGTCGCAGCGGTGGAAGACGGCGCTGAGCTCGGGCACGCAGCAGGCGCAGCAGTTCGCCAGCCACTCCTTGGTGTCGGTGTTGGCGTAGTCCAGGGCGGCTGACGGCTGCAGATTGAGGACGAGGACGGGTACTTTGGGGATCTGGACGACGGGCAGGACGGTTGAGCTGGTGGCGTAGGTACCGACGTAGCAGTAGACCATATCGACCTGCTCGCGCTGGAAGAGGTCTCCGGCAGCCCGCCCGCCTGGGGCAGAGTCGACAAGTCCGGCGCTGACGACGTCGGCCCACTGTCCGACGCGGCTTTCGACGCGGGCCTGGTAGCCTTCGAGCTGCTCCTTCAGACCGGGGAACTGCGGCCAGTACTCGCCGAGGCCGATGCCGAAGATGCCGATGCGGGGACGAACGGTTTTGCGCTGGTTGCTCATGTTATCTTCCTTATTCACTGCGACAACTAGCCGCTGACATGCTCGTCCTCCGCCTTTCGCATCAGGTCTTCCACTGCGTCAACGGCTGCGCGCATGGCCGATTCCCTTTCGGCTGATCGGCCATCGTCGTCCTGGTCGATTTCATAGCCCATGTCGACCATCAACTGCTTGGCCAGCTTGACTGACTGGCTGGCGTCCGGGCCAAAGCCGTCGGCGCCGACGCTCATGGCATACTCGTAGGTGATCGGCGCGCCCCCCACCATGACCTTGACCTTGTCACGCAGGCCGGCGTCCTCCAGCGCCTCTATGTTCGTCTTGAAAAACGGCATAGTGGTGGTGAGGAAGGCGGAAAAGCCGACCAGCTGGGGTTGATGCTCGATGACGGCGTCGAGCAGCCTCTCCGGACTGACATTGACGCCCATGTCGATCACCTCAAAACCGGCGCCTTCCAGCATTATGACGCACAGATTTTTGCCGATGTCGTGGACATCGCCTTTGACTGTCAGCATCAGGACCTTGCCGACGGGTTCAACGCCGGTGTCGCCGAGGATCGGCTGGAGGATCGCCATGGCGCGTTGCATCGCTTTGGCGGAGATCATCATTTCGGGCACAAAGTACTCGCCGATTTCGAAGAGACGACCAACTTCCTGGAGCGCCGGGATCAGGGCTTGGAAGAGGATCTCCAGGGGATTCATCCCCAAATCGATGCCTTCCTGCGTGAGCTTTTCGGTGATGGGCGCTCGACCTGAAAGCGTGTTTTCGTACAACTCTTTTTTGATCTCTTCTTCACGGCTCATGTAGTGTGCCTCCGGTTCCTGCGGCGGTCCTTCTTCCAATTGTGATGCGAATTGCTTTCAAAAGGCGAAAGGGCAATGGATTCAACAAATCAAGCGATGAAACATGTCTCCATATCCCCGAGGAAATCCTCTCCGCTGACTTGCCGGTATGACTCATAGCCTAAGGGGTGCGCAGGCTGGGCTTCTTTTTCCAGCGTTTGCCGCACCGCTTCCGGCAGGCGTTCGAGGCTGTACTGAACGATGTCCACGGCCGGCTGGGCGGCGCTGATTTCGACCGTCGGCGCGGATGTATTGTAGTAGTAGACGGATTTGAGGCGCGTGCTGAGTATTCGGCGGGCATAGTCGGGCAACGGACTATCTTCGTTCTCCGTATCCCCCTCTTTCCGGCGCTCGGGCAGAAAGTCCTGCGGCCAGAAGAGGCGGTTGATGTGAAGGTCGAAGACCTTTTTGAGCATGGCGGTGGGGGTTTGGGGGGCAGTGTGCCAGTTCGAGGCGGGCCAGACGTCGAGCCAGGCCCATGCGCCGCCGATACCGGCTTCATCCAGGGAGAGATCAAGGCTGCCGGCGCCGGTGGCGATTCCGGTCTCAGTGCGTTTGCCTGAATTTCCTGAAGAATCCTGGCCGATGATGGCGAGATGCTGGGGATAGATGAAAAAGTCACTCCCGCTTGCCCTCTGCACGTCATAGAAGGAGGTAGTAATGGCCAGCAGGGCATAGGCGGTGTGGAGGACGCCATCTTCGAGGCGGGGCGAGACGACGCCAACGCGGTCTTGGTCGTGGTAGTCAGCGCAGAAGGCGCTGAAGGCGACGCGGCCGCCTGCCCCTGGGCGCCGGTATTCGAAGTGTGACGATCGGAGTTGCTGGCTCGTGTGCATCGGAACACCAGTGGTTGGTGGTTAGAGGTTAGTTGATTTTACAACGCAGTTGAACTCTTTCTGCATGGCGGAGCGGATGCGTTCAATGTAACGTACACCGTCATTGTCAGGACAGAGGTTGTGCGTCAAGCCGATGTGCTCCAGGTGTTTTTTGGCGAGTGCGCCGACGAGATAGACGCCACGCCGCTCGCAGGATTCGAATGTTTCTTCATCGAAATCGAGGTTTCCGTTCAGGAGGCGTGCGCACAGGCCCTGGTTGGGCTTGTGGCCGATGAGCATGTAGCAGAGATCATAGTCCCAGGTAGCCTCGCCGCTGGGTGTTTGCACGACCGCGGTGTTGTTCTCCAGCGAAGTGACATGGCTGTCGGTCAGGATTTCGGTGTTGACGAGTTGTGCATCGGGCTGGCCCCAGACCGTCTTCTGGTCGGTCAACATCTTCTCGACCGCGTCGTTCGATTTGCGCACGACCCATAGGATCTGGTTGCGAGGGCAGAGGGCGATAATGCCGTCGGCGGAAGAGAAGCCGCCGCCGATGAACACGATCCTCTTGTCTTTGATGTGTTCCCATTCGTGGAAATAGTGTTGTACTGAGCCGTTCGACTCGCCGGGAATGCCGGCCAGATTTGGCTCGTCATAGGAGCCTGTTGCCAGCACGACCCGCCTGGCTCTCAGCCGCGAAGCACGCCCCTTACTGTCGCGAATTGCCAGCACAAAGTTATCCTTCGCGCCTTCGATATCTACGAGTTCCTGGTGGGTCTTGATGGGGAGATCGAACTTCTGCGCGAAGTCGCTGTAGCTCTGGATCAGTTCCTCGATCAGCGGGTGGTATTCGTCGCCTTTTCGGGCAACGATCGCATCCTCCGGATCCAGTATCATATAGGAGAGCACCGAGTGCATCACCATGTTCTTCATGTAGCGGCGGAGATTGTGACAGATCTCGTGACGTTCGATGCCGAGGACGCGGAGGCCCATATCGGAGAGCACTTTGAGCACCGCCAACCCCCATCCCCCGCAACCGACCACGATCACATCATAATCGGTCCTGCCATCTGCTGTGCTTTGATTTGTGGGCATGCGGTTCATTGGTGAGGCGACGGTCATTTGAAGCTGTTGTCAGTTGGAAGAGCCGGGACGTTTCGAAGGGCTTCTGTTGCTTCTGTCACCTGAAAACCCTGTCTCAAGTCTTGATGGCGCCGGAAGTCAAGCCTTCGACGAAGAGACGGCTGGTGAAAACGAAGAGTATCACCAGGGGAATTGAGCCGAGAAGCAGTCCGGCCATTACGCGCCCGTAGCTGGTGTAGTACTGCTCCATGTAGGAGTAGAGCCCCGGTGTGAGCGGCCACATCTTTCGTTCCGGCAGGGTCAGGGTGGGCCAGATCAGGTTGTTCCAGGTGCCGAGGATGTTGAGCACGGCGACAACGCCAAGCATCGACCGGGTCAGCGGCAGGGCCACATGCCAGTAGATCTGCCAGTCGGTGGCGCCGTCGATGCGGCAGGCGTCGAACATCTCGCCGGGCAGGCTCTCGAAAAAAGCGCGCAGAATGAGGATGCCGATGAGCTGTCCGCCTGCGATCCATGGCAGAATCAGCGACCAGTGCGTATTGATGAGGCGCAGGTCCCTGACGAGCACGAAGGAGGGCACAAGGGTCAGCGACGCCGGCACCATCATCAGGGCCAGCACCGCGTAGAAGACGAATGTTCGGCCTGGAAATCTTATCTGCGCGAATGAGTAGGCCGCCAGCGAGCTCAGCAGGAGGACACCGATGACAGTGGCGCCGCTGGTGATGATGCTGTTGAGCAGGAACTGGCTGATGATCTGGACGGCGAACTCGTAGTTCTCCCAGCGCATCGGCCAAGTGGGGAGGAACGGCACGCGAGTGAACTGTGAGGGACTCTTGAATGAGATGATGATCGCCATGATCAGCGGCGCGATCATCAGTGCGCACAGAATGCCCAGTGCGACGGTGCGCCAGGCGTCGCCGCGGTGCAGACCGCGTCTTTGCCTTTGCGCGGGGCCGCCCGCGATCGATTCGCTACGCGTCGCCATGTCGAGATCCTAACTGCAATGCGTATTGCGTATTGCCAAATGCAGGGCAGGGTATGTGCATGCTGCTAGTATTCCTGGGACCTTATGTAACGCATATTCAGAATCGTTGCCACCAGGGTAATCAGGAACATGACGACGCCGATTGCCGAGGCATAGCCCATGCGGCTGATGCGGAAGGCGTTGAAATACATCCACATTCCCGGTACCTGGGTTGAGTCGATCGGCCCGCCCTGGGTCATGGCCCAGACGGCGGAGTACTCCTGGACGCCCCACATGATGGTCAGGACGATAAGCAGCTTGATCTGACCGGTAATGAGGGGCAGCTCGATGTAGCGCAGGCGCCTCCAGCCGCTGGCGCCGTCCAGAAGACCGCTTTCGACGATCTCGACTGGGATCGCCTGCAGGCCGGCAAGAAGAATCAGGACGGAGACACCATCGATCCAGGGGAAATTGCGGAACATGACCGCGTAGATGGCGATTTTGGGTTCTGCCAGCCAGGCGTGGGTCCAGTCCTGGAGGCCCACGCCGATGAGAATGGCATTGAGTGGGCCGATGGTGGAGTCGTAGATGAATTTCCAAAGCAGGATAAGGACGACTGCCGGGATGATGACGGGCAGAATCATAAAGAGGCGGAAGAAATATTTGGAGCCCTCGTTGCGAATGCGGTGGATGAGGACTGCCACGCCGGTGGATAGGCCCACGAAGGCGACCAGGTACCAGATGGTCAGTAGGGCCATGTTTTTAAGGGAACGGATGAAGACATCGTCGTCGGTGAAAAGCTCGACAAAGTTTGAGAGACCGATGAAATTTCCTGCCAGTCCGGCGTTCCAATCAAACATCGAACGATAGAGACCGGAGACGGCGGGGTAGTACTGGAAGACGAGAAGGAAGGCCAGGGTAGGCACGACCATCAGGTACCCTGTTCTTGTCTCCCAGATTCGTTCCCAGAGTGTCTTATTCATCTCATTCAAGAGGCCGGTGGCTGACGGGGAATCGCCAGCCACCGGCTATTTGGTTCAGGCGCAGGCGTTGCCCTGCTCGTCAATGTAGCGGGTCGCGTAACCCTCGAAGGCGGTCTGGTTCTGTTCGATGCATTCGTCGATCGAGATTTCGTCCAGCAGGTAGGACCACCAGGACTTGCCGCAGGCTTCGGCGGCTTCGAGGTCCATGGTGACGATCTCGTACTGGAACATGGTCACGTAACCAATCGACTCGACCAGGCCTTTGTGCGCCTCGGCGAAGCGGTCGGGAACCCTGGTTCCCTTCACGTTGGGCATGTTCTGGCCGATTTCGCCCTGCACCCACTCGATGTTTTCGGGGTGCGAGAAGAAGCGCAGCAGGTCGATGGCGGTGTCAAGCACGCCGTCATTGCGAGCGCGGGTGGAGATGGCGAAGTTGTCGGTGACGGTGCCGACGTTGGGGGCGACGGTGGGCGGGTCGGTCACAAACTCGCTGCTCTCCTTGGTCAGGGGCGGCGCCCAGAAGGTGGCCCACTCGAAATCCAGCAGGGGATCGATCTCCAATTGCGGGATGATCCAGGAGCCGTTCTCCGTGATCGGCGTGTTCTTTGTAAGGAAGAGGCGGGTTGAGTCGGGCGCCCTCACGGTCCAGTCGGCTCGGCGGTAGGGCACGTTGAGCTTCCACAGTTCCAGCCACTGGCGGAACTGAGGCAGATGGGCGTGGTAGACACCTTCACGGATGGCGCAGGCAACCTCGGACAGTTCGGCGAAGCGTCCGTCGGGGTTGACCAGCGGGGCGAGGTCGCGCTCCATGATCATGGAGCCGATCTGCTGGCGATACCAGGCATCGGTGTCGGCGGGGGAGAATGTGATGAAGTCGTAGCCGATCAGGCCGGCATCACTGGCAACCTGGCAGTTTTCGAGGAATTCAGCATAGCTATTGGGGACAGAGATGCCAAGCTCTTCGAACATTTCGACGTTGTAGAAGAACCAGGTTGTGTTGATGCCGAAGGCGACATTGTAGAAGTTGCCTTCAATGTTGAGCATGGAGTTGGGCGTGGGAAAGAACTGGTCGATCCAGCGTTCGCTGCCAGGTTCGCCGGCGGCGATGTAGGGATTCGGCTCCTGGAGTGCGTCGGTAAGAACGACCCACCAGTCTTTGTCCACGTCCTCTTTGATGATCCACTGGGCAGCGGGCATGATGTGGGGGATGGTGCCGGCGGTCTGTTGGGCGACCATCCACTCACGGCTGCTGACGCCGGAGGGCAGCCTGATCCATTCGATCGAGACGCCGGGATGCTCAGCGGTGTATTCGTCGAGCACCTCGAGGATCTTGTCGTGCGGGTTGGGGTTGTCTTCGCTGCGCTCCATGCTTTCGGTCGGCGTCCAACCGCCCAACCATGCGATCAATTCCTGGGGCGCCGCGGCCGGTTCACCGTCCTGCTGTTGCGCGGTTTCGCCTGCCGGAACACAGGCGGCCAGAGCGGTGCCGGCCGACAATACTCCAACTGTCTTGAGGAAATTTCGCCTCGAGAGGTTCAGATTCTCCATCTTGTCATTTCTCCTTTTGCGGTCAGTGCGGACATAGAAGGTTTCGATGGCAGGCGAGATGCCTGCGTTGCCAGGTTTATGGTGGACCGGAAGAAGTAAGGGTATGAAGGATTCGCTTCAGCTTCGCTATATGAGAGCGCTCATTGTGCAAAGTCGCTGGCGCGACTCTGGCAGATTATAGCCGATAGGAGATTGGAGAGCAATCACCCTGAAAAGGGATATGACCGGTCCCTGTTAACCGCGGCCAAGTACAGTAGTCACCGTTTCCAGTGCGGTTGTCCGGCGGCAGACATCTTTGCAGGGAAAATCTGTCGTTGCATGTTCAATCGTAACAGTGGTACTTTCTATGTACAAACTCGAACAGGATTCCAGAGTCTGGAGGGCGCACCACGGTACGATGCAGAAGAGCCAATGGCGTGCTCACAGGAGGCAGAAACTAGGAGGGCAGAAATGACGTTTCAGTTCGAAGACTGGATGGTGCACGAGTACCATCAGCAGGGCTTCCTGATCTTTCGGGGGATTGTGCCGCCCTCGCTCCTCACCGACTTGCGGCGCGAGGCGGACAGGGCGCGTGCGCTGGCGCATGAGCTCAACGGACCACAGACGCAACGCATCCAACCTCTGGACCAGTACGGGGATGAGATCGATCTGCAACCTTTCAGGGACTATGCAGAACTGGACGTGCTGCGAGAGACGGTTGACCGGTTGCTGGGGCCTGGTTACACGCACGCGCACCTGGATATTATGGGGCTGCTGGTGGAGCCGCTGGAACGCCCTTGGCACTGCGGCTGGCACCGCGACGGCGTGGTGGAGGTGCCGGCGGAGGATCGCGATGCGGAGATGGAATCGTTCATGGCGACGGTATGGAATGATCTGCGCTATTTCAACCAGGTCAACTGCGCCATCTACGCGGACGCCTGCACGTGGTATGTGCCGGGCAGCCATCTGCGGCAGCAGGATCTTCCTGACGAGGTCGAATCGACGGGCGATCCGGTGATGAAGGAGGCGCCGGCCGATTGGAGTGACGCCGAGGCGGAGCAGTTTTACTTTGAACATTGCCGCTCAATGCCGGGGGCGGTGCAGGTCTATCTGGGGCCGGGTGACTTCATGGTCTACCGGAATTTGGCGTGGCACTGCGGGATGTATCTTCCGTATCAGCCGCGGGCGACGATTCATGACATCATCCGCCATAAGGGAAGGAATGCGTGGATGGAAAAGTGGCACAAGGTCAAGCAGGCGGCGCAGAGGAGGGGCACGGCTCCGATAACTGCTTCGTGATACTTTGACGCGAAAAACTATTCAGGCCAGGGCCCGCCTCTTTCAGCTACTGCTGTTGCTGGGGACGGGTCCTTTTCTTAACCAGCGTTCGCGTTGAACCGGGTCGGAGATGGCGCGCAGGGAGGCGGCGAGCAGGTTGAGGCTGAGGGTGGTGAGGAAGATAGTGAGGCCGGGGAAGGCGACGATCCACCAGGCGGAGGCGATGTACTGGCGGCCGCCGGCGATCATGAGGCCCCAGGAGGGTTCGGGGGGCTGGATGCCGAAGCCGAGAAAGCTCAGTCCCGCCTCGCTCAGAATCAAAGTCGCGACCTCAAGCGTGCCGAGGATGACAAGGGGCGAGGAGACGTTGGGGATGATGTGGCGGAAGATGATGCGCGTATTGGTGCTGCCGATGGCGATGGCGGCGTCGATAAAAGGAGAGTTGCGGTAGGCGAGGGTCTGCCCGCGTGCGAGGCGGGCGTAGGCCATCCACCTGACGATAGCGAGGACGACGACCAGGTTCCAGAAGCCGGGGCCGAGCGAGAAGAGCACGAGGAGCGCGAGCATGATCACTGGGATGCTCATCTGGATATCGACCAGGCGCATGATGATGTCGTCAGCCTTGCCGCGGTAGTAGCCGGCGATGATGCCGAGCATGGTGCCGATGACGCCGGAGACGAGGGCGCTGCTGAGGCCGACGGTGAGGGAGACGCGGGCGCCGAAGATGATGCGGCTGAGCATGTCGCGGCCGAGGGGGTCGGTGCCGAGGATGTGGCGCGGGGCGTCTTCCTGTGCAGCCGGCGAGAGGGGGGGCATGTTGCGCATGCGCAGGTCCTGCTCAAGCGGGTCGTGGGGCGCGAGCAACTCGGCAGCTACTGCGCTGAGCAAAATCAGGGTGAAGATGGTGAGCGCGATCAAGGTCACGGGGTCGCGCAGCAGAGCGCGGGGAATGTGCCATGCGGAGGCGCGGCGTGTCCGTTCTGCCTCTTCCTGCAACAACAACCTTGTCTTTGCGGTCATAAAGGAATAGTGGCGGCCGCGGCTTTGGAGGGAGCCGCCGGGGTTACTGGAAGCGGATCCTTGGATTCAGGTAGACATAGCTCAGATCGACGAGCAGGTTGACGATGATCACCATGCAGGCCACGACGAATACGGTCGCTTCAACAAGGGGAAGGTCCCGCCGTTGGAGCGCCTGCAGGGTGAGGAGTCCGATGCCAGGCCAGGCGAAGACGGTTTCGACCAAAATGGCGCCGTTGAGCATGGATGAGAGCATGTCGCCGCTGATAGTGACAACGGGAATGGCGGCGTTTTTGAGTGCATGGACAAAGACGATGCGCCGTTCGGCAAGTCCCTTGGCGCGGGCGACGGTTATATGGGGCTGGTTCATCTCGTCGAGCATGGCGCTGCGGGTGATCTGGGAGATGCGTCCCAACGGCGAATAGCAGAGGGTCAGAGCTGGGAGGGCCATGTAGGAGAAGCCACCGTAGCCGGAGGTCTTGAACCAACCGAAATGGACGGCAAAGACAATGATCAGCATCAACGCCATCCAGAAGTCGACCATGGAGACGCCGCCCAGGGAGAGGACGTTGATAATTCTGTCGAGGAAGGTATGGGGGCGCAGCGCGGCGGCGGCGCCGAGGAGGATGCCCAGAGGCGCGGCGATGAGGAAAGCGGCAGCGGTAAGGCGGAAAGTCGCGGGGAGTCGCTCCAGGACGAGAGGGAGGGTGGGCGTCTTCTGCCAGAATGAGTCGCCGAAGTCCAGGCGTATTGCTCTTACGGCGAATCTGGCATATTGGAGCAGAAGAGAATCGTTGAGCCCCAACTGGTCGCGTACTTGCTGGACGCGTTCTTCGGAGGCTTCGACGCCGACCATGATACGAACCGGGTCTCCGAGAATGCGACCGGTTATGAAAACGATAGTGATAACGGCAAAGGCGACGCCAATCGAGTGGATGAAGCGTCTGCGCAGATAGAAAAGAATCGGATCGCCCTTTGATGCGAGGAGCGAGAAGTGGGGACAGAGGGACCGGGAGGTGTTCTCTCTGCTCTCCTCGCCTGTGAAGTCATCGTCGCTGAATGATGCGTACTGCGTATTACAGTGTCACCCTTTTGTCAGGACAGGGCGCAATACGCAGTACGCATTCAATTTACGAGCTCCTGCGAGCAGTACCAACTCAACCCATTACTTGGGTGACATCTCCTTGGCCTGCAGGCGGTGATCCAGTTTGACGTTCCAATTCAGATCTTCGCTGATCAGGTAGGCCAGGTCCAGGTGGGCGATCAAGCCGTAGGCATAATCGTCGTAGGCGACCTGTGCGGCCTCCTGCAACTTCATGTCACGGGCCTCGCCCGAAAGATTGCGGGCCTCTTCCCAGAGCGCATCGACCTCAGCGTTGCAGTAGAGTGACACTACGCCGCCGCAGGTGAAGTAGTTGACGTAGGAGAACCAGAGGTCCAGGATCTCGTTACCGTGAAGGTGAACGGCGACCCAGTTGGGCTGGCCCTCCAAGTCGGCCCAGTTATGGCTGAACTGGGGATTGAAGGTGTCCGGGGGCTGGACGCTGACGTTGGCGTTGAAGCCGACGTCGTTGAGCATGCCGCCGATGGCCTCGATGACCTCAACGTGGCCGGCGTGCAGGCCCTGGCGGGAGGCGAGGGTGAACTCCTGGCCCACGTCTACGCCGTCGGCCGCGGCTTCCTCGAGGAGGGCGCGGGCCATGTCGGGATCATAGGGATAGGGCGCAAGGTCGGCGTTGTGCCCGGTTGCGGTCTCATTGACAATCTGGCCGGTGATGGTCGCGGCGCCGCCCAACAGCGTCTCGACGATCAGCTCTTTGTCGATAGCGAGATTGAGAGCTTTGCGGACGCGGACATCCTCAAAGAGTTTCTGGTTGCCCATGCGGGCGAACATCGTCTCGACGCTGGCCACGGAAGCGCAGCGCAGGCCGTCGTCGCCCATGGCCGCGTTGCACTGGTCGGGCGTCACGAACTGGGCGATATCGACCTCGCCGGCCTGGGCGGCTGCGGCGCGCACGGTGTCCTCGGGCAGGAAGCGCCAGACGAGACGGTCAAAGGTTACCTTGCCGCCGGCCTCGTCGGGGTTGTCGTGCCCCCACCAGTCGGGGTTGGCGACGTAGATGATGGATTCGCCGCGGTTCCATTCGTCAAGCATGTAAGGACCGGTGCCTACCAGATTGGTCGAGTAGGAATCCGGATCTTCTTCGATCTGCTTGGCGGAGGTGATAGCGACGAAGTACATTTTTTCGAGCAGAATCGGGTCGGCGTTCTCGGCAGTGACGTTTACAGAGTATTCGTCTACTGCTTCGGCGCTGAGCTCACCGCCGATGAAGCCCCTGAGATCGCTGACAAGGTCGGCCTCAAACATGTAGTTGATGCTAGTGGCCACTGCTGCAGCGTTCAAGGGGGAGCCGTCGTGGAATGTTACGCCCTCGCGCAGCTGGAACTGGATCGTGCTGTCATCGAGCCGCTCCCATTCGGTTGCCAGCAGGGGAACGATCTCGCCGGTGGCGAAGTTACGCGTGACCAGTGTCTCCACAACGTTCAGACAGCCGTTGCAGTTGGTCTCAGCGGCGGCCAGCGGCGCTTCCAGGGAGGTCATTTCCTGGGCGACAGCGACGACGAGTTCGCTCTTCATCTCCATCATGTCCCCGTCACCCGAGTCTGCGGGCGCGGCAGCGGGTGCGACACACCCGGCCGCGAGCAGCAGGAGCAACAGGGCTGCCAAGGGTACAGCGGAACGAATCACTACCTTACGGAGTGCCATACTCTGAATCTCCTTTCCTACGTCTTTTGATTTATGAAACACGGATGAGGAACTTGCAGATTTGCATGCCCTTCCGTTTGGGCAAAGGACATGACTCCTGCCAAGAACATTCTATTCCCGCGGCCCTCTTTGGGAAGAGCGGCTTGTAGGGAACGACTCCATTCTACAGACTAATTATCTTGTGTCAAGCTTGGTTTTTGCGGTCCATGGCTTGGGTCGGCCCCGTTTCCTGACCATTACCTGCCTGGAATGGCGTTCAGGTAAGCGAGGCTTTCTCGTGCGGTCCTTTCGGGGCCGGGCGTGAAGTCGAACACTTCTATCGACAGCCAGCGGTCGTAGTTGAGGTCGTCAAGCGTCTGCAGGATGGGCCGGAAATCAAGATCGCCCATGCCAGGCCCGCGCAGGTTGGGGTCGTTCAGGTGGACGTGGTGGAAGAGGGGATGAACGGCCCGGATCTGCTCGGGGATGGGGCGGGGATCGTTGCTCATGGCCTTGGTATCGACCATCATGCGGAGGCCGGGGTGATTGACCTGGAGCACGAGCTCGGCGGCTTCGTCGACGTTGACGATGAAGTTGGTCTCGTTGGTGCTGAGGGGTTCGACGCAGAAGAGGACGCCCTGCTCCTGGGCGCGCTCGCCGCAATCGTGCATGATCTCGGCGGTGGTTTTCCAGGCCTCGGCGCGTGAGCGATCAGGGGGCACATCACGCTGTTGGGGCGAACCGAAGATGAGGACTTCGCCGCCCAGCTCGGCACAGCAGTCGATAAGGTCGAGCAGGTATTGGGCGGTGCGGGCGCGGACGTCGGGGGCGGAGTCGTTGAGCTGGAACCCTTCGGTCTGGGCAAGCAGCCAGTGGAGGCCGACGACGGAGAGGCCGGCGCCCTCGACCGTCTGCCGGATGCGGACGCGATCGGCGGCGGAGAGGTCGGTGACCAAGTTGCAGAGGGTGAAGGGTGCCAGCTCAAGGCCCTGGTAGCCTAGTTCGGCGACGAAGGCGGCGGTTTTCTCGAGGGGCCAGTCTTCGAAGAGTTCGTTGCAGATGGCGTAGGGCATGGGCAGCGATGTCCTGGTTCTAATTCGTATTGCGTATTGTGGGGGCGACGGCCTGGACTACATTAGACAATAAGCCGGGCGTCCCGCTGGTTCTGTGCGCTAGGGCCGGTCGATGAGTTTGCGCAGGAAGGCCCCCTCGGTCTTAACGATCTCGTCGTCGTTTCCGGGCTCGAAGTTATCGGGTATGAAGAGCTCGAGGGAGAGCGCGCCCTGGTAGCCGACGGTCTTGAGGTCTTCGATCAGTTGAGGAATGTCGGCTACGCCCTCTGCGAGGCGAGCGCCGCGCCAGCGCCAGGTTGTGTTACCGTCGGGTCCCTGGCCGGCGGGTTCCGGCAGGCGGTTGCCGATATGACAGTGGGCCACGTAGGGACCGAGGAGGTCCAAGCCCATGCGCGTGTCTTCGATGCCCACTTCGACCATGTTCTGGACGTCGTAGATGGCGCCGATGTGGTTGGGGTCCAGGTCGCGCAGGAGTTCGAGCGTGCGTGAAGCGGTGACGGCAAGCGTGCCGGTATGGATTTCGTAGGTCGCCTTTACGCCGTGCTCGCTTGCCAGCTCGGCCAGTTTGGCGTAACCGGCGCGGGCCTCGAGGAACTGGGGCCAGTAGGGTCTGGTGCGGTCATGTTTGGGGGCGTCGATGCGGATCAGGGGTGGGCGGTCAGGGTCGATCGCGAGGGCGCCTTTGAATAGCTTGAGGACATGCTCAGTGTCGTCGTAGCGGGCGTTGGGCGCGAGCGCGGCGACGCGTATGCCGGTACGTTTGACGGCGGCGCGAATCTGCGCGGCCTTGTCTAGGATATTGTCCGGACTGACGTCGGAGAGATGCCGGCCCCAGAAAAAGGGCTTGGCATCCCGGTCGTCGGGGTTATAGCGGCAGCGCAGCTCAACGGCATCGTAGCCGTACTCGCTCAGCTTGTCGAAGGTCTCGTCCAGTTCCCAACGGGGAAGCATGACGGATGTGCAACTCAGTTCCATGCAAAACTCCTTTATGACAGAGAGAGAAGAAGAGCGAATAACGAGAAGATTCCCCGCATCGCTTCTGTTAGATTACACCGGGATTGAGTTCACGGCACTTTTCGAGTACCGCGATCTGGGCGCGTACACTCTCAGGGGTGATATCCAAGTCCTTTCCTTGGCGGATGGAGGCGAAGAGGGCGCGATATAGTTCCTGTACACCCTCCGCGCCATCGTAAACAAAGGAGACTTGCTCCTCCTTCCAGGGAAGCTGTTCGCGATTGTAGACGCGGTCACGGGCGATAGGCGCTTCGTCCAGAATCAGGGGCGGCGCTTCGGTGGGATCGAAGTATTTCAGGTGCGCTTCTTCGCGGTAACAGGCCATCGATCCTTGCGTTCCCAGGACCAGAAAGTTCGGCTGGGGTACGGCGCAGGCGGTGGTGATGTTGATCTCAATCAGCGGACCTTGGCCAGGCTTGGGTTTGAGGATGATTTTGACGTGGCTGTCAGCGTCGCCGGCGTAGAGCGGAGTGGCCTCCATGTGGCAGAAGACGTCCGGCTCCGGATCGTCGATAAGGAGCATGCCCATGTCGACGAAATGGGGGCCGCTGTTGTTGAGCATGCCACCGCCGTAACGCTTCATGGTCTGCCAGTCCCAGCGGCGGTCAAAGCCGCCGTTGTGGATGCGGACTTCGATGATGCGTCCGAGAACGCCGGAGGCGATCACCTCGCGCACCTTGACGAAGTCAGCGGCGTAGCGCAGATTCTGATGGACGGTCAGGGTGCGCCCGGTCTCCTTGGCGACGGCGAGCATGGCATCGGCGCCGGCGAGGTCGCTGGCCATCGGTTTCTCGACGATGACGTGCTGGCCGGCGCGCATGGCCGCGATCGACTGTTCGGCATGGAGATTGCTGGGGGTGGCCACCACCATGAGTTCAACGGCCTTGTCTGCCACCAGCTCCTCGTATGATGCGTAGGCGAGGCAGTCGAAGCGTTCGATGGCTTCGGCCTGGCGTTCCGGGTCAGGGTCGCAGACGGCGACGACGCGGAACTGTTCGGGGAGATGGGCACAGGCGTTGGCGTGGTTGTTCCAGCCGGTGCGGCCGAGGCCGGCGATTCCTACGTTGATGGGTGATTGGTCTGTCATTTTGAGTTTTTAGTTTTTAGTGACAACGCATGGTAGGAGTGGTTTGGTGTTCAGACTAGCTCCGGATGCTGGAGGATGTGCTGATAGATGTGATTGCAGGATGTCAACTCCATCTGTTTGCTGGCATGATCGAGCAGGAGGCCGATCTGGGCGGCCTGCTTGTCGATGCGGTAGATGGACCAGGGATGGAAGATGGGCATGTAGTAGAGAAGGTCTTGCTGCGTGCAGTACTCGATGCCGGGCGCGTAGGCTTCGTAAACGCCTTGCGCGTCGCGGGGCATTTCGGAGGGATAGGACCAGGGCAGGAGCGGCGGCCAATGCACCTTAGCCGGCTGGCCGGTGAGGACGTTGTCGTGCCAGGCATGCGAAGGCGTTTCCAGGAGTTCGGGGAAGCCATCCTCGGCATACCAGAAAGGCTGATCGAGCAAGGAAGGGAAAGTCCCATTTGGCCCCATTCCGACGCTGCGTGCATAGCGGTAGCCGGCCTCCCACATGACATCCAAGATGGCGGGATGGCCGCGGAAGCCGTCGGTGTATCCGCCGGGCGCGGTGAGGCCGTTTACCTCGCGGCCGAAGGTGTCTTCGATCAGTTTCTTGGCGTCGCCGAGTTCATATTGGAGCGCGGCTCTGTCTTCACCCAGTGTTTTCAGGTTTGGGTGGGTGAATGTGTGGCATTGGATATCGAAGAGGGGATTGTCGAGAATGGCGCGCAGTTCGGGGCCGCATAGCTCCAGCATTTTGGCGACGAGGAAGAAGGATGCGGGCGCCCCGCGCTGCAGGTGGACGTCGGCTACGGCGCGCACGCCGTCCAGGAATTCGGCGATATGCTCTGGAGTGTAACTGAAGCCTTTTTGACGCCGGTCCTTATCCCACCAGGGATATACGCCTTCGGTGTCGTATGCGGCGACGTAATAGGACATGGTGTGCCTCTCTTTCGGCCGAGGATCGGATAGAGGGAGTCCCCTGCTCCTCAATCATTGATTTGCAAACAGGTTTCGGCGAGTCTACACAGTTTGCTCTGGAATGCTACGCATCAACGAGCGTTTTCTTTGCATTGGGATGTTGGACAGCCTAGAATTGTCGAGCACCTTTGTGCGGCAGATTTCTGGATATTTCTGGCCGCAAGGACTCATGCATATGGACAAACAGAATGTAACCCTCTCGCTGCCGCGCTCGGTCCTACACAAGGCGGAGAAGATAGCGAAGGACCAAAACCAATCCCTTTCGGAACTTGTGGCCGAGCTTCTCTCCGAACTGGCAGAACGAGAAATTCCGTACGCCGAGGCAATGCGCAAGCATCTGGCCTTGCTGGCCCAGGATACTGATCTGAGGACCTGCGGCTCGACCAGTTGGACGCGAGCGGACCTTCACGATCGCTGAAACTAAGTCCCAGGTTTAGTACCCCTCTACAGCTTACTCATCTTCTCCAGCACCGGCCAGAAGTCCAGCTGCTCGACGGCGTGGCTGCGATAGATGCCGACGCCGTCGGCGCCGCAGTCCATGGCCACTTCGGCGGCGCGCAGCATCTGGTCGGGCTGCTGGAAGCTGCCGGGGTGGTAACAGGAGAGCTCGGCGATGACCGGTGTGCGCCCGCCGGACACTTCCACCGCGTAGCTGAGCTGCCGCTGGAGCGCGTCGAGGTCGGAGTTGGTGCGGAACCAGATGTAGAACTCATCGACGAGACCTTGCTCGAGCCAGGTTGGCCAGTCGTGCAAGAGCTTTAGATAGTCCTCTTTCTCGCCGGCGATGAGAGTGGTGGAGAAGACGGCGTCAGGCTTGGCCTGCTTGACGACGGCGCGCATCTCGCTCAGGGCTAGAGTGACGTAATCGGCGCGGAACTGCAGCCAATCGGGGTCATCGTTGGGCAGTTCGAACGGGTCCTTGCCGTGTTTGGCCTGGAACTCGTTAACGGTGCGGTCTTCGTAGCCGTAGGGGACGGCCCCGTTTTCGTCCTCATTTCCAAGCACGAACTCGACCTGGATGCCGTCGCCTTGGGTCTTGGCGAGCGTATCGAGGAACTGCTGGTTCTGTTCGGCGCGGACTTCGGGAAAGGCTGCGCTGAGGTAGAGATCGTCGCCGGGCTGCAGCGTGAAGGAACGGGTGCGAGTGAGGCTGCGAAACTGCGGATTCTTGGCTGCAAAGTCGGTCATGGTGGTTGTTACTTTGGGCGCGTCGTAGATGGGCCGGTGGCTGTCCATGACGGCGCGGGCCTCGGCGGCGGTTACAGGAGGCCGCAGGAAGTCGAGGGACCAGCCGTAGGTGACGCGTGCCCAGCCATGACGGGGAAAGGAGTTGTAGTTTATGTAGGGGTCGACCTTGATGCCGACGGCATGGGCGGCTTCGGTCAATGCGCGGGTCTGGTCTCCGCCGACGATTTTCGTGACGCCGACATCGGCGCATTTTTGCACCCAGGCGGGCAGATAGTCGGCGTAATCGGAATCGTCGGGGATTCTCTCCACTACGGGCGGTCCCCAGAGTACGAGGCGATCAGGCATCTCTTCGTTTCCTTTTATTCGTGGATAGTTGCTCGTTGCGGGCTGCATTACCAGCCCTTGTGGTCACAGTTCTTCGTCCAGGCCCTCCAACAGGCGGTCCACTTCACTCTCGTCGTTGAAGGCGGCGACGGAGATGCGCATGGCGACTTTGACCGGGTCCGGCGGGGCGGTCAGCCATTGGGATTTGACGACCGTCTGATGGCGTTCGTGCATCCTGTCTACGAGGCCATCCAAGTCGGTCTTGGTGAAGCCGTCGAACATCAGCGAGGTGATGCCGGCGGACTTTCCGGCTTCCTGGGGCGTGATGATGCGGGCGCGGTCGATGTGGCCGACGCCCTGGCGCAGGCGGCCGGAAAGCTGGGTTATTCTTTCCTGCATATTATCCAGGCCGATGCTTTGCATGATCTCGACGGCGCGACCTAGGCCGACCACAAGGGCGTGGTTGTAGGTGCCGATTTCGGTACGGGAGCGGGCAGTCGGCGCCGGCGTGGGGGCATCGGGCAGCGACCAGGGGCTGCGGTCGGGAATGAAATTGGGGTGGAAGCCGGGGATCTGGTCTTGCGAAATGTACATATAGCCGGTGCCCATTGGGCCGAGCAACCATTTGTGGCCGGAACCGACGGCAAAATCGCAGTCGAGCTCCTTCAGGTCTACCGGCATCTGGCCGACGGATTGGGCCAGGTCGAGCATGACGGGCACGCCGGCGTCGTGGGCGATGGCGGCTGCCTGCTTGCAGGGGAGGAGGCGGCCATTGGGGGAAGCGATATGGCTGAGGCAGATCAGGCGGGTGCGTTCGGTGAGCACGGAGGCGAGATCGCCGAGGAGATGTTCGTCGTACACTTCGCCAAGCACGATAGTCTTCACGCCGTATTGCTGCTCCAGCGAATAGGAGAGACCGTAGGTGCTGACGTGCTCGAGCGAGGTCATGACGAACTCATCGCCCTCCTGCCAGTCGAGACCGCGCACGATCTGTTGCATGGCACGGGACGTGTTAGTTTCGATGCCCAGCTCCTCTTCTTTGACGTTGAGCATCCTTGCCAGCCCGCTGCGGGCGACGGCTTCGCGTTCGGTATGTGATTGCCTGCCGGCAGGGGTGGCTGGTCCGTGGCGGGCCTCGGTTTCCATCGTTTCCCGTACCGCTTGGAGTACGGAATCGCTGGCGGGCCCGTAGGTCCCAGTCTGAAAGTATCCGACTTCCCCGGTCATGGGAAGGTCCTGCCGAAGCTGTTCCACCGTCATGCGTGACATTACATGGGCCTTGTGCTGGATGGAGTTGGAAAGAAGACCCCCGGCGGGATGTTTTCGGGCACCATTAAGGCCTGAAGAAATCTCCGCAAGGGTACTGCGAATGATAACCGACATTGACAGTTTCTGTCTAAGGAGACAGGTAACTGATTGGCGGTAAAGGGCTTCCCGTCGGTGGGCCTGCGCCGGCTGAGAAGGCTAATTGGATCAGCCACATCATCATCGATCTTCAGAATTGATGGTGGAGGCCCGGTAGTTTGGGATGCAAGCCATCAGCCTCTCCGGGTTGGCAGATTGCGGAGGCTCAGGTAGGATTGAAGATCGCTGAGAGAATAAAGCAGAGGGAAGCAACATTGCTACACTGTTGCTGTATTCGATACGAATTTGCTAGATAAGAACGGCGGCGAAGGAATCGCATTCGCCGCCACCTACCAAACTGCAGATGGACCAGACGTCACCGTTGCCGCAGGCCGCCACTGAGAGAGCGGAGAACCGCTGGTTTGGACGCCCGCGCTGGGGGATCGCGGCGTTCCTGGTTTTTGCGTTGCTTGTGGTCCTGGCGAGCAGCATCAACACGCCCCAGGCCCGCTTTTTCGCGGCGGAGCGCTTCCAGACATTCGTTACGATTTTCCTCAGTCTGTTCATCGAAGCCGCACCCTTTCTGATTGCCGGTTCGATTGTATCGGGCTTCATCGCCGTCTATGTGAACGAGGGCATGGTGGAGCGCTACATACCCAATCACCCTCTGCTGGCGGCGCTGGCGGGCTCGGGGTTGGGGTTTATTTTCCCTGTGTGTGAGTGCGGGGTGGTGCCGGTGACGCGGCGGCTGTACGGCAAGGGGTTGCCGCTGCCGGTGGGGATCGCCTTCTTGCTGGCGGCGCCGGTGATCAATCCGGTCGTGATCTTCAGCACCTACGCGGCCTTTGGGTGGGGTCCGGTAC
>VXRG01000157.1 GCA_009838625.1 Caldilineaceae bacterium SB0664_bin_27 | reverse complement strand
CTCATTCAGGTCTTCCGCTTGTACGAAAGTTGTGCGAGTACTCTATAGGAGGCCGGATAATAAATATATTATATATTTGATAATGCCAGAGAGAAAGGTACTGAGCCCGGACACTGGGCCTGACAGGGGCTACGGCTTCAGCCTTGCCGTTTTCGGCCGTCCAAATCGTAGCTGACGTGAAGATATGTCGGTGATACCTGATACGCGTTCAATTTGAGACCAAAAATCTTCGCCCAGTTTTCAAATCGGGATGGCGGATCTTGTGCCTGCAATGCAGATACTCGCTGATTCCCGGTCTCACTTAAGCTCCAAGATACCTGAGGAGCTTGGCAGCGACTTTGGCGATTTTCAATCCTCTCACGGGGATTCGTTCTTTTCTGATGCAATCCATGAAGCACCCTACCCGCCACTCTGCCACGAAACGTTTCAATTGAGAATTATATACTTAACTACAAAGCGCAGTGGGGATGCAGCCTGTAGGGTAGGGCAAGTTGATCAAGGCGGCAAGTGGAGTTGTGGTGGTCCGACTGATGGCCTATCTTAGTATTGAATGGTAGGCAGGAATTGGCGGCGCAAGCTGCGGCACCAGGGTGGGCCGACAAATTGTATGCTGATCAGTATGGGGACTGACCGACAGATCAGCCAGAAGAAATCTTCGGCGTGCCGGATAGCGTCGGCCCTGCATTCGTGTTGCTGAAACATAATAGTTTCTCCATGTCGTGTGGCGTAACTTCGTGTATGAGGGGATGGGTACTGCTACACTCATCCCCTCGCCTTTACCTTGCTAGTTTGGAGGTCAGGTCAGATAGCGACTCCTTCACGATCTTTTCGAGTTCATGTTGGGTCAGGATAGGCCCTGAGTTTGGGCGGAGGAATGTCATTTCAATGTGGTAATCCACGCGTAAACCCTGGGCGTAGGTTACGGCATTGAAAGACGCAATATAGGTGTCATTTCCTTCATAAGAGATTTGGGGGTTTTGCATGGGGCCGGCAGGTAGTGTAGACATAGAAATTCCTTACGGGTTGGTAGGCATCCCTAGATTTGGGAATCTTACAGTTTAGTCACAGTGGCTTTGGTGCAGCGACACTCCTACACATCGTCATAGATAGAGCCGCTGAATTCCATTTTGGCTCGTCCTTGCTGTGGTGCTATAAAGGCCCAAACGCCTTCTCAATGAGCAGGAGTTCGCAATAGATAGTTTTGCAAACATCCAAAAAATGGGCCGAATATGACCCGTGTGATTGCAGAGCCGCTCTTGATAACTTATCGAACTCGCTGCCTCTCACATGGGCATTAGTCTTGTTGCGAAAGTGGTTCACCGATCTCAATCCATCAAGTTTTTCATCGGATCTTAGCAATGACTTTGCGACAAGCAGCTTTTCCAGCAAAGCAATGCTTCTTTCTTCTTGATAGGAAACATTTTCAATGTCAAGTTCACCCCTAATTGTTTTAAGCACGAACCCCTCATTGATCAAGTGCGAGAGATCCAAAAAAGATCGCCCCCACTCATCTCGGCTCTCAGTTCGAGGCGATGTGGTTTGGTTAAGAAGCTTTCTGTCGCGTAATATCCACCAACGGGCATGATTGCGATCCCACTTTTCCAGTACTGGTCGGATGTCCTGTAGAGAATCGGTTTCCCAAGACCACTTGCCTTCAAAATCGGCCTCAAATGACCTTTTTGAAATTCCAGCTTTCCCAGATTCGTTGAAACTTAGCCAGTACAATTGCTCCTTATAAGGAAGCATTCTGAGATCGCAAATATAGGCATGTACCTGACCTGCCTCGTTCACATCTACACATTTCAGTGTCCACTGATCTCGACAACTTATCGTTCTGTACACTTCGTCATAGATATACTTGTCTCGGTCAGACTTGTACTTGGACAGCACTTCTGGCTGGAAAAATGCCGGAGAGGTTTCATAGGGCAAAGTATTCTCTTTAGCTACAAAGTAATTCGTTGTGGCATCGGGGTCGGTTGAGATTTTGGTTTCCTGTCGATTGCGATAGTCACAGGCTAAGAATTCAACATACTCCTTTTTTTGATTCCCAAACCATTTGTCGTGATATGAAGAAAATATATCTGCTCTAGGGCGACTCAAAGGAACGATCTGGATACCGCGTGTATATCCTGCCTTTTCTGAATCAACCCTTTGGCGATAAAACAGATCATCGCGTTCAAAGAACTGCTTTTCAGGTTCATTGGACCAACCAGAAAATTCGCTACGTTGAGTACATGTAAAGTCGAACATGCGAACCAGTATAGAATCTGAGGCAGCAAGGTAAAGTTCTAATGGTTCACGTTGAATCGACACAAGAGACACTTCATCAAAGCCACTTCCGATTGTAACCGAGACTACGCAATCAAAATCACCATTTTCGTCAAAACAACAATATGAAGACAATTCTTCTCGCCAATGAATTTCTGATACGTGCAAGAATTCTTGCAGAATTTCACAGTAGGTTGCGTCTTCAAAGCTACGTATAAATACCAACTGCTGCGCATTTTCTAATATCTTGGAGCCAAACAGGGAACAACTTTCGTCTATCCAAATCTCCGAGTCATGCGATTCATAGGTATAACTAGCACGAGAAATATCTGGAAAACCTTGCCACTCTACCAAATCATTCTTGTCTAAAGGAAACAATAGGTCTCTCTTAATGGCAACCCCATGCACGGAAAATCTGCCCCCTACTGCGGCATAGAGAATCAATTCATCATCGTGGGCATTAGAGTTCAGAAAACTCAGTTGGTCTTTAGCGGTTATCCATCTTTCAAAAGAGACGTCATCTGATGGCTCTTCATTAAAGGAGGAAATCTCATTAAGTAGAGTTTTGTGTTGATAGCTTGGCATGAAATCTTTATCCTAATCTGAATAGGTCAACGAAGTTACATTGGTGAGAATCAGCTGAACATGAAGAGGGCGGTGTTTTATTCACCTCGTCTTTCTTCTATGCGTCATTTAGTCAATTCAGACAACGCAATCATCTATCCCCTCTTGACCTATTGACCTGCCCCCGAGTTCGGTAGGCAAAGGGGCGAGTTATCTTTCGACACTTTTCCCCTAAGCCCCCGGTCAAACCGGACGTGATAGTTTCCCATCATCCGGCTTTCTCAGATCAGCTACGCTGAGTGATTTGCTCCATTCACTCAGGACATTGAGTACAGTTTCAGTTGTTCGCATCTCGCGCCCCCTCATCGTACTCGCAGTCATAGCTTCACCTGTCTCCCTTCCCCCTGTAAGTGGCTTTCCCACTCTCCCTGGTCGGTCGTTACTCCGACGAGTGCCATGGGGACTCCGTACCCCTATGGTTCGCACCACTTAGGGCATCCCGTGTTCCGGTTCACAATCTCCGTAATAGCGACCCTTAGACTCCCTTTGGCGCATCCTTACCCTGCTTCGTTAGCAGATTCTCCCCATTGGCAGGTTCCCACGGACGTAGTGTATCTCCGTGAGTGTGGTGGGAGTCCGAACAAACATCATTCGGATTTCTATGGGGTTCGGGTATCAGTCACTTTTCCCTTGGATGTGGTTTGCTCCAGATGGACGCTAGGGTTCCTTTCATAGTCGTAGGTCGCAGGTCTTGCCGCTCTAGTATTCTCGTGACTGCCCTACTCTCCGGCTTTACTGTCATGCTATTGTCCCCTTACTCTTTCGAGAACTTCCCCTGTTGCCAGGGTCAGGGTAAGACAGTTGACCTTTAGGATATCCTGCTCCTAAGCCTGGTATCCAGGCTGGAAATTGTGCCGTGACACGGCGCACCGTTTGTACCACCCGTTATGTTAGTCCGACAGGCACGGGGACAGGGTCAGCAGGCAAGAAGGCCTCAGGCGCCGGCGGCCGATAGCCCCGAGAGCTGTGCGGCCTGATCCGGTTGTAAGTCCGCCTGTAGCGCTCCGTCAGCACACGCACCTCCAGCAACGTATAGAAGACCTCTCTGTCCAGCAACTCGTCCCTCAACTTCCCGTTGAAACTCGCACGCCGTTCTCCCACGGCGACCCAGGCTCGATGTGGAGCGTCCTGGCTCCCACCCGCCCCAGCCACTCGCGCACGGCCCGGGCTGTAAACTCCGGCCCGTTGTCCGAACGAATATGGTCGGGCACGCCTCTCGTCACCATCAACTCGGCCAGCTCCTCTATCACATCGGCAGACCGTATGCTGCGGGCGGCCCTGATCGTCAGACACGCCCAGCTGTATTCGTCGATGACGGTCAGCAATCGTACTCCTGTGCCGTCATGGAGCCTCAGGTGCACGAAGTCGTAGGCCCACACATGGTCCTTCCACGCAGGCCGCAAACGCACACACGAGCCGTCATTGAACCACAGACGCCCTCTCTTCGGCTGCTTCACAGGCACCTTCAGCCCTTCCCGTCGCCATATCCTCTCTACACGTTTGTGGTTCACATGCCAGCCGCGATGCCTCTGAAGGGCGGTGATCCTGCGGTAGCCGTACCGGCCGAACTGACCGGACAGCTCCACAATCTCCGCGGTCAGCGCCTTCTCATCGTCCGCGGGGACCGGCTTGCATCGCTGTGTGGAGCGAGGATGACCCAGCACCCGGCAGGCGCGTCGCTCCGAAACCCCAAAGATCTCCTTCACGTGGTCAACACACTGGCGACGGCGTGAAGGACTCAGAACTTTCCCTCAGACGCCTCTCTCAGGATCTGGTTGTCCAAAGTCAGGTCTGCCACCGCTCTCTTCAGGCGGCTGTTCTCCAACTCCAGACGCTTCAGGCGTCTGGCCTGGTCGAGCCTGAGACCCCCGTACTCGCTGCGCCAGCGGTAGAAGGTCTGCTCGGTCACGCCGATCCGGCGCGCAGCCTCAGCCACTGTGCCGCCCTCGGCTATCGCCACCTCAGCCTCTCTGAGCTTGCTGATTACCTGCTCCGGCGAATGTTTCTTCCTAGCCATATCTCCCCCTTTCTACGGCCCAATTCTAACATATTACTGGACCAGTTATTGGGGGGCAGGTCACCAGTCATTTCTCAAGTGGGTGAAGATTCTGCTTAATCGCATTTGCCTGGGCAAAATCTTTGTTCGCGCCTGCTTCGTCACCTATCGCCCGCTTGGCAATTCCACGATTGACATATGCCTCTGCGTATTGTGGATTTAGTTCTATCGCTCTGTTATAGTCAGCAATGGCCCCAGGAAGGTCGCCAGACAACCGTTTTGCATTCGCGCGATTAAAGTATGCTGTACTGTCCTGTGGATATAGTTCGACAATTCTGTCGTAGTCAGCGATTGCCCCCAGATAGTCGCCTAACGCGAATCTTGCATTCCCGCGAAAGTTAAGTGTCCCGGCGAAACTCGGATTGAGTACAATCGCTTGGTCGTAATCGGCAATGGCCCTTAGATAGTCGCCTAATGCGTGTCTTGCATACCCACGATTGTAGTAAAGTGCCCAGTTATGTGGATGGAGTACAATCGCTTGATCGTAATCGGCGATAGCCCCCACATAGTCGCCCAACGCTAATTTTGCGTTCCCACGATTGGACAATGCCACCGCGAGTTGTGGATCGAGAGCTATCGCTCTGTCGTAGTCGGCGATGGCCCCTTGACGGTCGCCTAACCCGAATTTTGCAATTCCTCGGTTGTTGTACGCGTTAGCGTCTTGTGGATTGCGTTCGATCGCCTTGTCAAGGTCAGCGATGGCCCCCAGATAGTCAATTAACGTGTTCTTTGCAGTTCCCCGACTGTAGTATGCCATGGCGAGATGTGAATCGAGCTCAATAGCTCTGCTATATCGCTCAATTGCCTGCTGATACTCTCCTTGCTGATGGAACATGTGGCCAAGGAACAGGAAATCCTCTGCGACATATTTGTTGTATGGTTGGTCGTGGGCATTGTGGTGTGCAAAGCCGGCGAGATCGTTGAAGAGCTTCGGACCTCTTATGCCAAATGATTTCTCCAGAGTCTCAACAATATCCCTCTTGCAGACTGCGGCAATTGTGAGTTCCTCATAATCGCTCTTTTCTATTCTTGCTTCCCCAAATACAAAAACTGACTGCTGAGCAACGATTCGGTTGTTCAGGCCGCCAGGCTCCCATTTCCACAGCTTACCCTGATCCAGGAACGCTTTGATCGGCTTTTCCAAGTTCTCATAACGGATTGTTGAAAATCTTTCGATACTATCTGTTGCCATGGCGACAACTTTGCCTGCTTTGCCTTCTTCTTCCTGGCAAGCAAACCAAAGAGCAATCAAGGCGCTGGCGGTGAAGTCAATCAGGCAGGTCGCTGCGCCATAGTGCTGCAGTTCTGCCAGCAACTCCAAGTCGGAAAGCCTCTTGTCTTGTCGTACTCGAAATCCCTGCAAACTAGCGTCGTCCAAGAGATGATCAATATAGTTCTGGAAAGTGACGGTTGGCACTATCTCGGACGATATTTCCTCTGATTTTCTTATTCTCCGGTACGCGGATGATTCTACGTCCCATTCTGCGTTAGCCAGACCGCGAAAGAGTATCATCCCGCCATGTAACGCCTCTGTCCACGCAATAAACTCTTCAACGGTAGTTAGCGGTTCAGTCATTTTTTTCCTTTAGGAATTGGCTTCAGCCCCTAACGTCTCCCCATACACGCGCGATAGCATCCTGTATCTTCTTCTCAAAGCGTTCGATCAGTTCGCGGTTGGCATGAACCAGAGCTTGCTCGGCTTCAATTTCGGTTATGATAGAATGTTGCACTTCTGAATTGGGCAAAGGGATTGGTAGCCTCAAAACATCTTCTCTTGTGATTCCTGGAATTGCTGCCCCGCTTCCAAGATCTTGAATGTGATCATACATTTGGATCAAACTGCTGTAAACGAATTCTGGAACGGCATCGTGAACTCGGACTGCCATGAGCTGACGACTGATGGCTACATTCTCCTCTCTGAGGAGGTTTACTTTTCCCAATCCGGACCCTTTCACAGTGATAAGGATATCGCCCCTTTTTGCGATTGTCTTTGGTCTTGTTGTCCACTTCGAGACAATAGCATAAGGTTCACCGAAATCAGCGGGACCAGTCAAGTAGCCAATACCGTTCCCATTCGTATTGTAGTCTTCTTTATTGATATGCTGCCCAGAAGACAGCGTACACAGTTCTCCCAACTCCACCATAGGCCACTCAGGATCAACATGAATTCGCGGCCGGTAGTTCTTTATGACAGCCCGCGCCCCGTCAATTACCTTCTGGTACTCTTCGATCTCCGCGACGATCTCCTTTTGGACTCCCAGCGGCGGCAGAGGAATTCTGAATCGATAGAGCAACTTCGCACTCAAATTATTGATATTCGCGCCAGAGATCTGTTCACGAAGAAAACTGTTGAACTGGGCTCGTCGAAGTTGGTAGTAGAGGTAATGGGGATAAACAAGCGAACTGTTGGCTCGAACGGCCCCCATGAAGCCACCAAAATAGAACTCTGTGTCGTCAAGAGACAAGGCGACTTTGCCAATATGAACCTTGCTACCGCTGGCAAGGCAAATGAGAATGTCATTTTTCAGGAGCTTCTTTGTGTCCGGGAAATCAAGTGAGCGAGAGACATGCTTGATTTCTGACAAATCCAGTGTATGAGCGTCCTTATCTATGTTATTGGCACGAAGGACCTGGAGTCCCCGTTCGCCGACCTCATCGCTCTTTCGATACGTCACTCCTCGAACTAAGTTGCAGATGTCACCTAACTGCGTCATGTGATATTCCGAACTGAAGAACTGAGTTTCTCTATACCTCTCCCCGCTCAGGCTATACTCCTCATTCTCGGCAACCCTTTCTTTCTCGATAGTTAACCCGTTTCCTTGCCGAGAGTCCTCAGTCACGTATTCCGCCCTGCTCTCCGCTACAAACGAAGCCGAAGCAGGCTGGGTTGAGTCCGCCGCATCACCCTCCCGCAACAGCTGCAAATATGCGATGATCTCCCGTCGCACCCTGAGCAAATCATTCTGTTCGATCGGACGCCGCTGCGCGCCCAAGTCAAAGCCGTCGCTCTCCACCTTGAAAAAGGCGATCCTGTCGGTCCTCCTCGCCAGCGCCTTGTCCAGCAGCAGGATCGACGTTTTGACACCCGAATACGGGTTGAAGACACCCGCCGGCAGCGAGACCACCGCCACCAAACTCTCCTCCAAGAGCTTCTTGCGCAACTGCTTGTGCGCGTTCTGGCTCTGGAAGATGATGCCCTCCGGCACGATGATCCCCGCTCTGCCGCCCGCGTTCAGGTGCTCGGCCATGTAGTCCACGAACAGCACTTCGCTGCGCCTGGACTGGACGGAAAAGCGGTTGTGCGGCCGGATGCCTCCTTTCGGCGACATGAAGGGCGGGTTGGCCAGGATCACGTCGGCGAACTCGTTCCAGCGCTCCTCGCTCGTCAGCGTGTCGTACTCGTAGATGTGGGGATCGACCAGCCCGTGCAGATACATATTGACGAGCGACAGGCGCACCATGTCCGGCGAGATGTCGTAACCCAACAGGTTTCTGGCCAGACGTTTCCTTTCGTCGGGCGTCAACGTGCTGTTGCCGTCTGCGTCGGTGTTGGCCGCAAGAATATGCTTGTAGGAGGAGATGAGGAATCCGGCGGTCCCGCAGGCCGGGTCAAGGATCACATCATCCTTTTTCGGGTCCACGATTGAGACGATGAAGTCGATGATGTGCCGCGGCGTGCGGAACTGGCCGGCGTCTCCCTGCGAATCCATCACCGACAGCAGGTACTCGAAGGCGTCGCCCAGCCGCTCCGAATGGTCGTAGGTGAAGCCGTCGATCACTTTCAGGAAGGCGCGCAGCGTCTCTGGGTCGCGATAAGGCAGGTAGGCGTTGCTGAAGATATCCCTGAACAGCGGGGGAAGGCCGCCGTTTTCCGGCATACGCCTGATGGCTTCATCGTACGTGTTGAACATCTCATGGCCGCCCAGACCCGGCTGCATCAGCCTGGCCCAGCTATAGCGGGTGAACTCGCCGGTGAAGTAGTCGCGCTCTCCGCCCAGTTCTTCGCTTATGGCGTCGATGTCGTCCATGAACTTGTAGATCAGAGCGAAGGTGATCTGCTCGACCTGGCTCTTCGGGTCGGGCACCTTGCCTACCAGGATGTCGCGGGCTGTGTCGATGCGGCGCTTCGTTTCGGCGTCCAGCATGTTCGCCTCTTTTTGTATATCCACGAAGGACGCGAAGGGGCACTAAGGAGGAACTTCGTGGACCGTAATGGTTCGTGGAATGACCGTTTTATCTGACTAGGTCCTCAAGTCCGGCGCCTGCTCCGCCAGGATGATTGCCCCTTTTTGTTTATCCACGAAGGACACGAAGGGGCACTAAGAAAGAAACTTCGTGTCACTTGGTGTCCTTCGTGGATCGTTATAGGTCGCGGGATGATCGTCTTATCTGACGAACTGCTTCCACTCCAGCTTGTCATGGCTCCCGAAGTTGATGAGAAGACCTACTTTTAAGCCGGTTGCTTTCAGGTAGTTGAGCACCTGAGCCTGTTCAGTTCCTGAGAGCCGATCGAGAGCCTTCAATTCAACAACGATCTGGTCAAAACAGACAAGATCCGCGAAATAGTTCTGGGACAAGGGGCGGCCCTTGTAGCTGATGCTGATGAGCCTTTCAGCTTCAAACGGTACGCCCCGGGCACGCAGCTCAATCTGCATTGCATTCTGATATATGCCTTCGAGAAACCCTGACCCCAACTCCCGATGTACTTCAATTGCGGCGTCAACAACGGCGTAGACCTCATCCTTCAATAACAGTTCAGACAATTCAGACCTCTCAGTTTCGTCCACGAAGGACATTTGACTTCCTTTTTGATCCACTAAGGACACGAAGGGGCACGAAGAACGGCGAAGGACTTCCTAGTGTATCTTCGCGCTCTTCGTGGATTATGCAGTTCCTAGGCCGCGAATTGGTTCAGGGAAACGTAGTCCTTGATGTACTCGGGCACGAGGAGGCGGTACTTGTTTGGCACGCGTGCGTAATCGTCCAGGGAAAGCGAGGCGTTGGTTGCGAGTTGGGTGAGCCTGCGGCTGGCAACGATCTGCCGGACCTCCTCGCTGGTGGCGTATGCCTTGAAGTAGGCCTTGATTGATGGTATGGCAATCGCTTCCTTTTCCTCCTCCGGCTGATTGCCGGCCACGAACTTGGCGAACTCTTCCTCCAGCAGTTCGTCTCTAGATTTGAAACGGGGAATAATTTCGAAGATCTTTTCGAGAATTTCCCGCAGCGTTAGCCGCCGGTCCACGGCCGCGGCCTTGCGCAGCTTGGCCAGCGTATAGTACTCCTCCGGCTTTTCCATGACCTCGCGGTTCACATAGTCGATCACGCGGTCCCACTGGCCCGCCTCTACTGCATCGGCAATCGTCCCGTCCGCCCGCACCGTGTCCGCGAATTTTTCGAACAGCATGCGGTCGATCTTCATTCCCTGCGGCCCGATCGTCTCTTCGCGCAGTGTCGAAAGGTCGTCCCTGCCCAAGTATTCGAAAGCGCCGAGCTGGACGACCGGTCCGACCGGCCCATTGCCATCCGGGTCGCCGTCTGCCGCGATGGCCGGCAGCTTGAGTTTCTCGTCATAGTTGAACTCAGTTTCAAAGTATTCGCAGTTTCCAAAAAAGTCGAAGAGCTTGAACTTCGTCTTTTCAGGCCGGGCTATCTCCTCCTGCAGACGCTCGTCGCGCAACTGGTCCGGAAAGCTGTGCCGGCGCGTGCCGCGCCCCTTGATCTGAACGAAGTCGGTTGGCGAGAAGATGGGGCGGAACAGCCCAAGGTTCAGGATATCGGTGCAGTCATAGCCTGTGGTCATCATGCCGACAGTAACGCAGACGCGAGCCTTGCTGGTGCGGTACTCGGGCAGGAAATTGGCTGTTCCCTTGAGGTTGTTGTTGGCAAAGTTGATCGTGAACCGCTGCGCCTCGGGGACCTGCGAAGTGACCTGCACGGCAAAGTCGGAGCGGTACTTGCCGGGATAGATGACATCGGCCATCTCATTGAGGGTCTGCGTCAGCCTGGCGGCATGGTTCTGGCTGACCGCGAAGACGATCGACTTGCCGAACTCGTTGCTGACGGGGTCGCGCATCCCCTCTTGCAAAAAGGTCTGACAGAAGACCCTGTTGGTGGCGTCGGAAAAGAACTCCTTTTCGAACTGGCGCTGCCTGTAGGTCTGCTCCTGCTCCTCCCCCGTATCGTCGGTGAAGGAGACGATGAATCCTTGCTCCGCCAGCAGCTGCGTCGTCACATTGGTGCGTGCGTCGACGACCGTGGGGTTGATGAGGAAGCCGTCGCGCACGCCGTCGAGCAGCGAATAGCGAAAAGTGGGCTGCCCGCTCTCACAGCCGAAGGTCCGGTAGGTGTCCAGCAGCAGGCGACGCTCCATCTCGCGCGGGTCGCGGACGCCGGTTCCCGTGCTTTCCGTTTTCTTCAGATAGTCGCGCGGCGTGGCGGTCAGGCCCAGCTTGTAGCCGACGAAAAAGTCGAACACGGCGCGGGCGTTGCCGCTGATTGAGCGGTGCGCCTCGTCGGAGATCACCAGGTCGAAGTCGGTGGGCGAAAAGAGGGCCTGGTATTTGTTGTTGAAAAGCAGCGACTGCACGGTGCTGACCACGATTTCGGCAGAACGCCATTCGTCGCGGCGCTCCTTGTATGTCACTGTCTGGAAGTCGACGGAGAGCAGCGTGGTGAAGACCTTTCTGGCCTGCTCCTCAAGTTCCAGGCGGTCCACCAGAAAGAGCACGCGGCCGGCATTTCCCGTGCGCAGGAACAGCTTTATGATGGCCGCCGCTGTGAGCGTCTTGCCGGTACCGGTCGCCATTTCGAACAGGAAGCGGTCGTTGCCCTCATCCAGCGAGCGCTGCAAGGCGTGGACGGCCCTGAGCTGGTAGTCGCGCAGGAAGCGGAGGCCCCTGGTCGCGATGAAACCGGGCCGTTCGTCCTCGTTTTTCCACGCTGCCGCGGAGGCGTAGTTCGGCTCCTGGCTCAGTACGATGTAATCCGCTTCGACCCGCTCGTCGACCAGCCTCCGCGGGTTCGGCGTTACCTTCTGGTAGCCGGTTACCGACTCCGGCGAAGGAAAAGAGGTGATGATGTAGGGATTGCCGCGTTCCAGATCCCAGAAGTAGTGCAAGTTCCCGTTGGAAAGGATGACGAAGCGGCAGTTCTGTGAACGGGCGTAACGCCGCGCCTGCTCCTTGCCTGCCAGCGGGTTCTTGTCCTCCGACTTGGCCTCCAGGACGATGAGCGGAAAGCCGCGGCTGTCGAGCAGAAGGAAGTCGACGAACCCTTTTGTCGTCTGCTCAAAGTCGTTCCCCATCTTGTCCAGGTCCGACTTCTTGAGGGTGACAGTTGCCTCCAGCCTTATATTGGCAGGCCCATCTTCGCCCTCAAGGAACCGCCACCCAGCCGTCTCCAGAAGCTTATTGATCTTTACGCGTGCCGTCGCTTCTTTCATGTCGTCTCAACCCGGAATCAACAGTGCCGCCAAGGGAGAGTTCAGCGATTGGACTGAGTAGGATTCTGCACAGATTAACGTCAACGAGGCCTGGGAACCAAAATCAGATCCAACCTAACGCAGGCCTTTGTCTGAAACGGGGCATCCACGGGGAAAACTTTACATTGGTTGATCCACGAAGGACACGCAGGGGCACGAAGAACGGCAAACAGCTTTTTGATCCACGCAGGGGCGCGAAGAACAGCAAACAGCAGCTTATACACGGAGGGACGGCAGTTCGTGCCCTTAAGACGCAGATCTGTCCCCTAACGCTCCTTTTGCGTCTTTTCAAAGGTGAATTATATGCTTTACTCAGCAAGCCGAGCAACCCTCTCCCCCTTTTGTGCAATTGACCGCAATTGGGTCTTGACATCTAGTCCAACATAGGTAAACTAGGCCTAAGTGGTATACAGGGTGACTTGTATGCACTGCCTACCAAGGAGACAGAGCTATGACATCTCCAGCCAACAAGATCGATATGGCGCAGATGAACGCTGCCATAGATAAGGTCTTGGCCCTTCCGCCCATCACTCAGGCGGAATTGAAAAGACGGCGCTCCCAGCGCAAAATGGAGCGCGCACTACCCGCAAAGCCAAGCAAGAACGACCCACGGCCCGCGGTTCGTTAATTCCGATCATCGCGGCATGAACCGAGTTCTGAGTGTTCCTCCTCCCTCAAACGGCTCGCGCCCAGTAAGCGTGTTTACATGCGCCGATTTCTTTCGTGGCATCGGCGGCTTTCACGAGGCTGCCCGAAACCTAGGCTTGGAGGTCGTGTTCGCCTTCGACATTGACGAACAGACCCGCCGCGCCTATTTCGCCAATTGTGACTTGAAGCCTTTGGGCAAGACAGGCAAGAAGCCAGACTCCTGTCATGCCTCGATAATTGGATGAGGCGCAACACAGAATACCCGGCCATTGTGCTAGACTATAGATACATCCATCTCTAATCAACTGAACATTTGATTTTGAAGGAGAAAGCAAAGGACACTCAGATGAAAACAGCAATGAAAGAGCGGACCCATTGCCCAGGGATGAGTTCGGAACGACCTGCGCATCGTGTAGGCTCCGAGGATTCTTTGAGTACCAGCATGGTACGTTCTACTCGGTATGACTCTTGCTTTAGGGCAATTCCATCAGTATTGGAGGGCCTAATGCCGATGCTCGACATAGGAGGCACATTGCTTGAAGACATCCACGACTCACAAGCAGGATATGAACTGGACATTGCCGCACTGAGGAACGATTGGATTCTGGTGGGCCAAGACATCCGTCACGCCTTTTTCATGTATTCGGAAAGCGCGAATCATCTGGATACTTGATTTATGAGTGAAGAAGAGCAAGGCGAGGTAGAGAAGAGCGAGGAAGGCGTAGATCCTGAAATTGTAGATGATGGTGAGATCATTCAGGCTGAAGAGTCATCTCATGTAAGTCGTCAAGTCCGATTCGAGGCATGGAGCGGCCCACTGCCCGCGCCAAGTGATTTCCAGGCATACGAAGACGTTGTAGAAGGCGCGGCAAACAGAATCATGAAGATGGCTGAGATTCAGTTGGCTCATCGTGTCGCTCTGGAGGCCAAGACACTCGACCGAAGTTACTGGGGGCTTGCGGCAGGATTCATTATTGCAATGACGGCTCTAATTAGCGGAGTCGTTGTTACTCTCAATGGGTATCCTTTGGCCGGTTTTGGGATCATAGGTGTGGATTTGGTTAGTTTGGTGAGTTTATTCGTGTTTGGGATTAGGATTCCCCGCGGCGGAAGGCCCAGGATCGCAAGGGGACAATCAGAGAAGGGAGAACCCTCGGACGACCGACCATAAGTAGTGCCGACTCGGATTCTATGGCTACTGATTCTCCTTTGCTTAGAGTCTGTAGGTATTCAGGCATCACGAGTGCGGGGGGGTATCGCAGTCTCGAATCTTTCCCCGACTAGACGGCAATCCTGAAACACAGATCAACAGAGCCCGCCAGGAAACATTCTGGCGGGCTTGTTATTTTGTGAAGGGGGCCAAATACTTTGCCTTCCGCCATGTGTGCAAAGGGAGGCTCGATAAACCAGCGGCCTTTTGTTTCTCCGCAGCGATGCGTGTCGACGCAAACACCCGAGGCCCTCTCAAGCCGGCAACCAGGGCAAATACAACGACCATGACAGTCGCAATTCTGAGAACAGGGCTCATGATCTCCCTCAGGAAGGTGAAGTTCATCGAAAATTCAGATGGCCTCGATTGCCTAGGTTTCGTTGACAGTTGGCGTAGGCCGCTCAATAATGTGACAAATGCAAGCCCCCGGCTTCTCTGCCGGATAGAGAGAGTGACCTCCCTAACCCTGCTAACCAGAAAGATGCTCTTCGCAGCCCTTAGCCCCCTTTCGCGGGTCAAATGGAAGCAGTTAAGCCGTTCTCCGCGGATAAAGAGCAGTTCCCCTTTCTTCGTGCCCCTTCGCGTCCTTCGTGGTTCAACCGATGAAAGGTGTTCTCGGTGAATCTTCCGGTTCAGGAAAATGTCAACGGCCCTAGTCAATCAGGATTGCAACTTGGGTGAATTTTCAAACCGGCTCCAGGAGAATAAGCACTGCAACTCACTCCACCCACGCCGCGACCTGTTCCTTAATCCGCGCCACCGCACTCGCCCCGCTCTGCTCGCCCGTGAGCACGCGGTTCACCTCAATAAAATAGACGAGCGAAATCTCCGTGTAATGCCCGCCGGTTACCGCCGCTGGCCGCGCCACCGCGTGCTCGGCAAGGCTCTCCGCGATCTGTGCCGCTGCCGGAATGCGCGCCTGCACATCTTCGTCCTCGTACAACGCCGCGATCGCCGGCGGGGCGCCGTCGGTCAGCGCACGCCGCCGCTGCGCCGCCGCATCGGTCAGACAGCGGGCCGCATCCGCCGCCGCATCCGGGTAACGGCTGTAGCGGCTGACTCCGAGCTGCTGCCCTCCAACTATGCTCGCATGACGCCCTTCCGCGCCCTCCCCTTTGGGCAGACGCGTCACGTCGAACCGGTCGCGAATCGGGCTGCCCTCCGCCTGGCCCAGCCCGTACGCATAGGGCCAGTTGCGCATGAAGGCCGCATTGCCGTTCTGGAACTGCCAGCGAGCGTCCTCCTCCTGGAAGACCGTCACTCCCGGCGGGCTGATCTCGCCCACCCACGCCGCCGCCCTGTCAAGCGCCCGCGCCGCGCTTTCGTCCAAAGCCAGCCGCCCCTCCGCATCCACGATGAGGCCGGCACCCGTACTCGCCTGCCACTCCAGCGCATTGACCGTCAGTCCCTCGTACACATTGCCCTGCCACACGTACCCCCAGAACTCCGCATTCGTCTCCCGCTCCCCCTCCTGGATCGCTGCCGCCATCTCCTCCAGCTCGCTCCACGTCGCGGGCGGCCGTTCGAAGCCGTACTTCTCCAGCAGGTCCGTCCGGTAGTAGAGCAGCCCGACGTCCCCCATCAGCGGCAAACCGACCAGCGCCTCGCCCACGCTGTTGTTTTCCAAGTAGATGGGGAAATACCGGCCCCGCTCCTCCGCCGTCAGATGCGGGTTCAGATCCAGCAGATGCGGCGCCAGCGTCCCCGACCACACCACGTCGAAGTCGATCAGGTCGATGTCGTCCGATTCCGCCGGCAGAAACTGTTGGTAGAGCCCCAGCCGGTCCACCGGATTAGCCGGCGCCGGCAGCAGCTCGATTATCATCCCGATCTCCTTGCCGCAGCGCGCAACGATCTCCCTGTCAACCGGCCGCACAAAGGCAGGCCCCATCCAGCGCAAAATCGGCCTCGGCGGCGTCACCGCCACCGTAGCCTCCTCCATCCGCGCGGCGCCGTCATCTCCTCCGCAGCCTGCATATAGCAGTCCCGCGCCCAGCAGCAACAGAAAGAGGAGGATGCGGGCGGCACACCTCCCGCATCCTTTCCTGATCATCTGAACCACAATACAGGTTCTAATATCGTTCGTAATACGCTACTCCAAATGCGACTGCATGGGCCGGTCCAAACTAAGAATCCACAAAAGTAACCACCGCCGCCTCACCCGCCGCCAGCTCCACCTCGGCGCTGAGCGCCAGCTCCGGGCAGTGGACCAGGTATGCGCCCGGCGGAAATGGCCCGAACTCGGCGCGGCAGGACGGCTTTTCCTTTCCGGCCTCGCTTGCCTCCAGCTCCTCCATGCCGCTGTCAGCGTCCGTCACGATGATCGTCAAATCAGTCCGCCCCGCCCACTGCGTCCGGATCATCCCAGGTGTAGCCGAGCCCGTCTGAATGCGCGTCTGCCGGCGCCATCCCTCCTCCGTCTGCCACAACTGGATGCTGAGCCGGTCACCCGCGTCCAGGTGAATTCCCCAACTGCCGAAACCTTCAGCGTAGAGGTCGTAATCGCCGGCCGGCAGGCTCTCGAACCTGAACTCACCCGAAGGTTCCACCTGCGTTACGTAGCGCTGCCTCTGCGCGTCCACCAGCGCCACCTGCTGCGAAGGCCGCGAGCCTCCCAGCGGTTGCCTGGCGCGCGCTGCGGCGCCAGCCGTTCCCGGCTGCATCCGGCCCTGCGCTTGCATCTGGCCTTCCAGCACCGCGGGCTCCGGCAGCGCCGGCAGCGTCTCTTCCGGCAGCAGAATGAGATTGCAGCGGGGCTTGTTGCGTCCATCCAAAACAAGCGGGCGCGGCCAGTTGAGCAGCCGCCTCTGCTTCACATCCACATGGTATCTGCCGGCCGCGAGGCCGCTGAAGAGATAGCCGCCGTCCTCGTCCACTTCCGCCAGCCGCTCGCTCGGCCCCCCACCGGGCTCCTCAGCCCGCAGCCGCACAGTGCATCCCTTTCCACCTTCCACGCTGCCGCTGATCTCCGACGCCCGCGCAGTGGACCTCTTTTCATCATAAGAGTAGGCAAACAGCACATGGGTCTCCATTCCCTCTTCAATCAAGACCTCGCACTTCAG
This sequence comes from Caldilineaceae bacterium SB0664_bin_27, assembly GCA_009838625.1. Classification (GTDB taxonomy): domain Bacteria; phylum Chloroflexota; class Anaerolineae; order Caldilineales; family Caldilineaceae; genus Bin5. The sequence goes on along the minus strand of VXRG01000157.1, from coordinate 27,894 downwards.
CGGCGTTGGACCGCTGTCCGGCAGACCCAGTACCTCCAGCTGGTAGCTGCCGGCCGCCAGCGGGCCCGTCTCGCACTGGGCTGTCTGCGCCTGACTGCTGCGCGCCAGCGGCACGACCCAGCTCTTCTGTTCGCTGTCGCTGATTCGCAGCGCCGGCGGACGCGTCCGCCGGCCCCCTTCATCCGTCCCACTCTCCGCACCCGTCGGATTCGGCAGGAATTCCACGTCGCAGATCAACATGCCGTCATCCAGCACAGGCCGCTGTTCGATCTCAAAACCCCATCCGTAAGCCGTCAGGTCACAGACCAACTCCTGGGCCGGCGCGAAATCCAGCGCGTCGACACGGCTGCCCGCCGGGTCGGTCACCTCCAGGCTGTAACGGCCCGCTGGCAAATCCACAAAACGGTAGACACCGCTCGCCCTGGCGATCGTTTCGTAAGCGAACCCGTCACTGTGCGTAAGCCGGACCTGCGCGCCTGCCCCGCCCCGTACCTTACCGCTCAATACACCACTCCCGGTTGGCCGGAATCCGTAGCCCGAACCGGTGACCGGGGCCTGACGCGCCTCTTTTTCTCTCCCTTCCCGCGCCCTTGGCCGTTTGGGCTCCGTCTTGAGCAGGGGAACGATTGGGAGCGTCGACCAGCCGAATGTCTCAGCAACGGGGGCCCGCCCCGCCGGCAGCGAAAGCGTTCCTCTCTCCTCCCTCTCTCCTCGCCCCTGCGCCAGATGGAGCGGGCTATACCACGCGCACTGCTCGTCCACCGAGCCCTCGCCCTCCAGCGCACCGTGAGCCAGCAACCAGAAGGCCGTGCAGAAGTAGTAGTCCGGCGCCGGCGGCGTGCGGCGGCCCGTTCCCATCATCGCCCGGCAGATCTCCAGCGTCTGCGTCGAATGCAGCGCCTGCGTCGTCGCAGGGTAGCGCGGATCCCCGTTTTCATTGATCAAATAACCGTTTGCTGTCGAGAGGATCGGCAGACTGCGACCAATCAACTGCACCACCTCGTCGTTCAGCCGTTCAAACGCCCGCCAGTGCACGCGCTCCGCCTGCAACTGTGGTTGCGGCTCGCCCTCGCGCGGTTGCGCCAGCACGGCCTCAAGCTTCGCCCTCCAGTCGACGGTGGCATCGTTATCTGAAGCGTCGTCAGCACTATCAGACGGCTGGTCCGTACCGTCCTCCTGCTCGCGCTGCATGTCGTTGATCTCTGCCAGCGGCCGCCCCTGCCACGCCTCAGAGGCCAGGGCGCTGTAAAACTCTCGCCCTGGCGGCGCGCCGTCACTGGGCACCGCGTCATCGGGATAGTGCGGCGGACGGTTGCTCGAATAGTTGTGGATCGCCAGCCAGATCGGCTGGTCGAACAGCGCTTCACCTCCGGCCCGTGCGATCTCCTCAACCAGCTGCCAGTCCCCTTCCGGCGTAAGTGCCGGGATCGCCGGCAGACCGCCCCGCTCCAGAACCGCCTCCATATTCGCCGCGGCCGCCCGCGCCGTCACCGCAAGCGCATCCTCCGGCAGCCTCGCGCGCCCCCAGAAAGCCGCCCCGTCCGGTTCGCTGTCGAGCTCAAAGTAGCGCACACCGGCCTCGACCAGCCTCTCCACCTCTGCCAGCTCCTCATCAGAGAGCGGGCCCGGTCCCACCGTCTCCCGAACGATCTGAACGATCGGCATGATCTGCGCAGCCAGCAGCGCCTTCGACAGCTGCAGCGCACCGCGCTGGTCCGCAATCTTCACCCATTTCACGCCCAACTCGTTCAGTTCCCGCAGCCAGAACGCCTCTACCATCTCAAGCGTCGCCGCGCTCACACCGGCGCACCAGTGGACGCCGATACCTGTATCATCTGAAGGGCGGGGATATTCGTGCAACTCCATAAGCGGTCATTATACAGCCGTTCACCACGCGTGACTAGCAGTCGGGGACATTCGAAATCCAGCAGCCGCCGACAAACCAGCCGGCGTTTGCACCTGCCGTTGGATTGTCTTTCTGTCCTTACGTACTGTAAACTGTGCACGTGATCTGTCCGATACGGCACTGCGGATGCATCATCTTTCAGTCAAATCCCGTGTTAACTGCATAATACGTCCCTAAAACCGACGACTTTGGAGCCTGGCGTACACGCTTTGCGCGGAGGATGCGTCATAATCGAGTAATCAGCCCGCCTCGAGTCGCGTAGAGAACCTGCATTACCGAGAGGGCGCCTTCGCAGTGGCAGGATTCCTGTTCACCGCGAGCCTCTCGCCATGAACAACTGTCAAGAGGATACCCCATGCAAGAAGTGCAAACCGTTGCCAATCGCATTATCGCCAACGTCGAGAAGGTCATCATCGGCAAGGACCGCGAGGTCCGAATGACCGTGGTGGCTTTGCTATGCGAGGGCCACCTCCTCATCGAAGATGTCCCCGGCGTCGGCAAGACAATGCTGGCCCGGGCAATCGCCCGAACCGTTGGCAGCTCCTACCGCCGCATTCAGTTTACGCCCGATATGCTGCCCAGCGATGTCACCGGTGTCAGCGTTTTCAATCAGAAGACGCTCGAATTCGAATTCCGGCCCGGCCCGATCATGGCCCAGATCGTTCTCTCCGACGAGATCAACCGTGCCACGCCCAAAACACAATCGGCCCTTCTCGAAGCGATGGAGGAGCGCCAGGTCACCGTCGACGGCACCACCTATGATATGGCGCGGCCGTTTCTCGTGCTCGCCACCCAGAATCCCATCGAATACGAAGGTACCTTTCCCCTGCCCGAAGCCCAGGTAGACCGCTTCCTGATGCGCATCAGACTGGGGTACCCCCTGAAGGCGCACGAGGTCAACATCCTCGGCCTGCAGGCCCTGACCCATCCCATAGAGGATCTTGAGAGAACCGTCTCCGTCGAAGAACTCTCAGAGGCCCAGGAGGCCGTGCGCGACATGTATGTCGACGACAGCGTCAAGGAATATATCGTCGACCTTGTCTCCACAACTCGCGATCATCCCGACGTCTACCTCGGCGCCAGCCCCCGCGGCAGTCTGGCCCTCTTCCGCGCCGCCCGCGCCTGGGCCGCAATCGACGGACGCGAATATGTGCTGCCCGACGATGTCAAACTCCTGGCCGAAGCGACGCTCGCCCACAGGCTCATCGTCAGCCCCTCCGCCCGCATCAAAAACGTAGACGCCGCCCAGGTTATTGAGGACGCGCTCGCCCATACACCCGTTCCAGGCAGCCGTGTAAGAGCCAGCTGAAAGCCTGCCAGATTTTCTTAGTCTTCAGTCCATACTCTTCGTTTCCTGGCCACTGCACTGCATCAACTGCCGGGACGACGCCGATAACTGAAAACTAAGAACTGAAAACTAAGAACTGCCATTCATGTCTTCACGCCTCATCTTCCTGCTTGCCGCTTTCGTCGCCTCCTGGGGCTTCGCGCTCAACAGTGGGCGCCCACTCGCCTTCAACCTCGCCTACCTCATAAGCGGCATCCTCGCCCTCAGCTATTTCTGGTCCTGGACCAGCACGCGCGCCATTCATATCAATCGCCATACCCGCGCTCGCCGCAGCCAGGTCGGCCAGCATTTTGAAGAGAGCTTCGAAGTGCGCAACCAGGGACGGCTTCCCAAACTCTGGCTCGAAGTGCGGGACTTCTCCACCGTGCCCTTCCACGGCGCCAGCCGCGTCGTCAGCCACCTCCAGGGCCGCGCCCGCCATCGCTGGCAGGTGCGTACCTACTGCCAGCAGCGCGGCTACTACCGCCTGGGCCCGATGCGTCTCCTCAGCGGCGACCCCTTGGGCCTCTTCTCCATCAACCAGACGCTGGACCAGACCAGCGACCTGATCGTCTATCCCGCAACCGTCACCCTCTCCGCCTTCCAGCCCCCGGCCGCCGACCTCGCCGGCGGCGAAGCCCTCAGCCGCCGCGCCCAATACATCACCACCAACGTCTCCGGCATCCGCGAATACGCGCCCGGCGACAGCTTCAACCGCATCCACTGGCTGACCACCGCCCGCACCGGCCGGCTCATGACCAGAGAGTTCGAGCTCGACCCGTCGGCCGATATCTGGCTCTTTCTCGACCTCCACAGCCGCACCGCGCACAGCCTGCCCTGGAGGCTGGCCCCCCCACAGGCCGGCGTCTTCGGCCTCAGCGGCCGCAAACGGAACGAAGCCCTCGAACTGGCCCCCAGCACCCTCGAGTACGCCGTGACCGCCGCCGCCAGCATCGCCCGCTACTTCCTGCTTCGCAACCGGGCCGTCGGCCTCATCTGGCACGGCAGCCAGCGCTACCTCTTACAGATCGATCGCGGCGAGCGCCAGATGCGCAAAATGCTGGAAGCCCTCGCAGTCGTCTCCGCAGAGGGCAGCATGCCCTTCGACCAACTCCTGGTTACAGAGGGCGTTCGGCTCAATCGCAACGACATGATCCTGGCCATCACCGCAGACCCCGACCCCGAATGGGTGCGTGCCCTGCGCGAAATCCGCCGTCGCGGCGTCCATAGCGTCGCCGTCGTCGTCGACGGCTCAACCTTCGGCGGCCAGGCGTCCTACCAGGAACTGACCCACGAACTCGCCCTCTCCAACATCCCGACCTACCAGGTGCAGCGCGGCGACGACATCGGCGCCGTCCTCGGCCGCCCCGGCAACGGCGACGGCCGCCCTGCAGTCGTCAGCCTGTAGAGCGCCTGACCCCAGAGCATCCCTGACCCTGATTGAGTTCAGCAAAAGGTCTTTCTCATTCCTTGCTTTGGGGCGCCTGCGGGAAGGATCGAATAAAGTTTCCAGGAGGAGCTGGCACTTGCAGAGTCTGTTGAGGAATGAGGCAGAAGCGATACGTTTTTCGCCTGCATTGCTGCGAACCTATTGCAAAGACCGGTCAGGATCGTTCAGTTACATCCAAATCGTCGTTGTAAGTGTAATCACTTCGTTTCTCAAGGGCGATTTACTGTTAGTAGCGGGCGCACCTGCTCCACAGTCCGGCCCTGAGAACAAGAATCAGCCTGGCAGCGTGTCGTGCAGAGGCAGGGACTCAAGTCGGATTGAAGAGGAGAGAAGGTGTCAAGGTAATCCCACAAAACTGGGGCAGCCACTTCCTTGCACATGTCGTACGGACGGCGAGCGCTCGTACGAGAGATGTACGAACGCTTCCCGAGAGATTGCGAGAGCCCGGGTGAAAGAAGGTCTCGTTAACGTGATATCAATTACTTAAGACTGTTCCTCTTGCCGAGATCCACCGGCAGGTCGCGCCACCAGGCGTCTCTGCGTCGGCAACGGTCGGCGCCGCCGGTTGATTCGGCAGGAGAAAAGAGAGGTTAACTCGTTAGCGAGATTAACTACTGGAGCAGAGAGATGCCCATAATCGGAAAATGCCGATCGAATGCGAAGGCAGCAGAAATTCCATACACCTGGCACACAACAAAGCTCGTGCAATCGGTGAATGACAGCCTCTCCGAACTGTACCGGCGAAACAGCCGCTTGGCTTGCCCAAAAAGGCCTTCATCAATTGCTACAACGGTTACAGTATTCTTCTCTTCAGCGCCTTCGATGGCGTCCAAAAATTCAACCGCAGCCAAATGCCCCGCATCATACCTGAGCCGTGTTACGGTCTCATCGATCACAAAGTCCGTGGTATAGAGACGCTCTCGCTGCCGCCGCAACTCTCTGAAGATTGAACAAGCGTCTTTATGATATTGATCCTTCCTATCGTATAGAGCGATCCAGGCTCCTGTATCAATGAAAGTCATGGCTTGGAACGCAGTTCATAGATAAGGTCATCATGGTTGACTGAACCGTCGGTTGAATCGGATTCGACGAAACCAATTAACTCATCAAGAATCGCGTAACCTTCTCCAATACTATCTTGTTCACTTGTATCCGCCTCCGCCAAGTATTGCTTCCACTGTTCCTTCACATACTCATAGAATCCATCCACCGGCTTACCTCTGCAGATGCGGGCAAGTTCCTTTCCTGCATTTGTGAAAAACGTGTGTCCGATTCTTACGCTGTTATCGACATCCTTGGACATATTCAGAAAGAGTTGCCTGTCGAAGTAACGTGCGATACATTTCTCCTGTGATGCGAGCTTTCCGGAATTCCTATCCGAGAAAAAATTAAGGACAAAATTTGGGTCGTATCTTAGCAGCCCAATGCTTTCAAGATTATTCAGTGTGACGAAGTCCGCCCCATGGCTCTCATAAATGGCTGCGCCGATATCAAATACCAGTGGCATAACCTCCGTTTCCGACTCTGTTTCTATCACCCAGACAAATCCGCAGAGCTTTGCAAATGCCTCGGCGTCACCCTTATCGAGAAACGAGAGGACGTTAACTGCCCTCCTTGAGAAAGCACCAGGAGTGTTCGCCTGTCCAGCCAGAATCCGCGCCCACAGCTTCTGCATCTCGCTATCCGACACTATTCGAGATTTGGCAAAGAAATCGACAATCCAGTCAGTTTCCATGGCCGCGGGGTCTGCATCATTTTTCAGAAGAGGAATTGCCTTGGCGGTGATAGCCTCCATATTCCTCTGGTGTATCGCCTCCTCCTTCAACCAGCGTTGCATGGCCCTTCTTTCCAAGTCGGTAATCTGAATATTGGATTCCGCCTTGATCGCTGCAGCTTCGGCTTCCGCCACCGCGATACGTTTGATTTTCGTGGGTTCATAGAGGCCTCCCACCGCGTCCGAAACCTTTTCAATAAGGACAACGGCAGGCTTCGTCAAATCGCTAATGTTAAAGATCGGATTGGAAGATTCCATTGACATCGCTCTATTTCCTGGCTAAAGTGCCGTGTCTTATTGTGAATCGGCTGGAAATGAAGATGAAACTCTCACCATTGCCCCTGTTCTTTCCCAAGCCTAGCACAAATGTATTTGTGCTCAAAAGATCAAGGCAGCCACCTTACAGTGAGGACCGCACTTCTACCTGTACGCCGGCAACCCCGCCACAATCTCCATCGTCTCCATACTCACCGCGATCACTCTACCAAGCAGATTGACGATATACCGCGGATCCTTAGCCCGGTTCGGATCATTCACGATGCCGCTGCGCTTGTCCCTCTTTACCCGGTACTGGTCGATCACCCACTCCAGCGCCGACCGACTGCCCAGCAGGTAGTCGAACGCCTCCGCTGGCACCCCGTCCAGAGCAAGGAAATCGTTGTAGCGGATCTGCGTCCTGTCTTTGGAGAGGCGCATCTTCTCCACGCGATAACTGAGCGTTTCCCCCAGTGTTTCGATCTCCTCGAGCGCATAAGGGGATATCTCCTCATAGCCGACGTGGATATCGGCCAGCCGCGCGCCGGCCTCGGCGAAGGCGCGGAAGTCGGGCGCGAACGGTAAGCGCGGCAGCACCCGCTTGAGGTTGGCCTGGTAGCGCTCGCGGTAGCCAGGATGGTGCAGCAGGCCGTAGACGTAATGGAAGATATCCCACTTGCTGATCGTGTCGTCATGATAATGCGAGCGGAACTGGGTCAGCATCCAGCCGGTGATGTTCTCGCGGCGATTGGTGCCGTTCTCATCGTAGGTGTAGAAGGGAAAGCATTGGGAACCGCCTTGTGGAAGTTGGTCGGCAAGTTTGTTGACCATCAGAGCAAACATCGACCAGTCACCTCCGACCTTGAGCCAAATCACGCGATTCTCCGTTTCAGTCTTCGGTGTGGGGAAGATAGATGGGAAGACATACACAACATCGTTCATTACGCGGTCAAAGAACAGACTCAATTTGGTGAACGGACGATAGAGAGAGTCTCTCACCTTGTGTTCACTGTATTCGGCAATTCTGCCTCGCTTCAACTTGGCTTTCAGGTCCCGACTCCAACTTATTCCCTTGTCATCGTAAACCACAAAATCATCAACGTTGACGCCACTGTTTCCCAGCCGTTCCCATTTGAATACCTGCTCGTTATAAGTTTCAATCGTCTGGATCACATTTTCGCTGAGCACGTCTCGATTGAAGTTGTACACCCACGCATCCCGATTGGATTTGACCCCGCCACTGAATCTGTGAAAAAGCACATCCACAGCCTCACCTTTTTCCGCTTTGGCCTCCCTACTTCCCAGTGGGATAAAGGTCTCAAACTCGGCGTGGAGACCTTCTGTCAGCCATGTATGCCGCTTGTCCGGCGTAATCCTCGTCCACTCGACGTCTCCGTACTGTTCTTTTTCATCCAGATAGCCGTACTTCTGTTCTTTGCGCCAGTTCTCTTCTACGCGCGCGTAGTAGATCTCCGCCGGAGAGTCCGTCTTAACACACCTCTTGACGAAGAAATTGATGCTGACACCGACCTGAATGCCAAAGACGTTGTGCGTCGTGCCTGACAGCTTGGGATTCTTGCGCACGTTCCCGCCAAGATCGAGGATGTAGATGGCGTCAAAGTCGCTTGCCAGATGTTTGCGCATCCCATCGGTGGCAACGCCATCGAGAAAGCCATTGTTGCTCACAAAGGAGACAATGCCATCTTCGCCGATGCGGTCCGCCGCCCACCGAACTGCTTTAACATAGGGATCGGCGAGCGCGTTCTTGTTGGTCGCTTTGGAGTCCTTTGAATAGGTCTCCCGCACCCGCTTGTCCATCGTCGCGTACTTGCGGTTCTTGTTGTTGTCGTTCTCGTTGACCTGCCCCACGTTATACGGCGGGTTGCCGATGATGACGGTGATCTCCTGCCCTTGCTGCGCCTGCACCCGCGCCGTGTTATCCGGCGCAAACAGGCTCGGCTGGATGTCCTCGGCCAGTTCGAACGTGTCCACCAGGCAGATGCCGGCGAAGGGCGCGTACTGGCCGGTCAATTCGTAGTACTCGTGCTCAATGTTCATGGCCGCGATGTAGTAGGGTAGTAGCATCACCTCGTTGCAATGCAGTTCGTGCGCGTACTTGTGGGGCAGGCTGCCCAGCCGCCCAATCTCCGTCAGGTGGCGCATGACGCGCAGGATAAAGTTGCCCGTGCCCACGAACGGGTCCAGCAGACGGACGCCGGGGTCGGCCAACGAGCGACCAAACTCGCGCTGCAGCAGCGCCTCGACCGAGCGCACCATGAAATCGACGACCGCCTGAGGCGTGTAGACGATGCCGTGCGTGTCCGCGACCTCTATCGAAAATCCTTGAAAGAACTGCTCATAGACGGTGTTGAGAAAGCCCTGTTTTTCTGAAAACTCGTTGATCGTGGCGGCTGTGGTTTCAATTGCGCCGTAGAAGCGGTCCAGCGGGCGGAAGAAGTCGCGGCGACTAAAGCGCTGGCTGGTCAGCGCGCGCGCCACATCCTCTATTTCGCGCGCAATCACGTTGCGGCTCACAAAGTCCGGGTGGTCGAAGACTCGCCGGAAGATACGCTCGGTGAGCAGGTGCTGTATCAGCATCTCCTCGACCGCTTGGTCCGAGATGTTGGGGTTGATCGCGGCACGACAGAGATGCGCGAATCTGTCGAAGGCGTCGATAAAGCCCGGGTTGCCGCGCCGTTCGCCCTCGATCAGTTCCAGAAGCGCTGCGGCCAGTTCCGGCACCACCGCCTTGAACTCTTCGACCGCCTGCTGCCAGCGTTCAAACGCCGGGGGCTGGTACGCGAAGAAGGCGCGCAGCCCGGCAACCAGAGCGTCCGGCGTCTCCACTGGCGTGTCCCACACCCGCTGCCCCCGCTGGATGACAACCATGCGCGCCGGCGACTGAAAGAGAATGTTTTCCTGCGGATAGCCGGCGTCCAGCTTGCGGCTGATCTCTGCGTCGAGGTCGTCGGCGCTGTCCTTCGCCTCCCAATAGCCGCGCGCCAGTTTGAATTTATCCAGCAGTGCGCCGTCAATACGAATGGCCTGCCCGCCACGCGAGGTGCGGGCATACTGCTCGGCCAGCGTCCAGCCGTACGGTTGCGCCGCGGCGCGCAGCAGATTGGCGAACGCAGGCGCGACCGCACCCTCATGCACCGCCCCGAGTTGGGTCAGTCTGTGGATCTCGGCGAAGTAGTCCTTGACGATCTTGTGTCTGGCTTTGAGTTGGAACATGGGTGGATCGGCTCTGTCTGAACGAGTGTCAATCATTGTAGCGATTGTAATAAGTTGGAGATGCAGGTGCAAACTGTTGCAGAGCGGTGATCCCATAAATGGAATGGGTCAACTCTTGGGTTGGAAGAGCGAAAAAAGGCAAGACGCAGCAGATTGTACTCTCACTTTTGCTTGCATCCCAGCATATACAGGGGCAATTCCTTGATGTACGAAAAGCATTATGCTAACATAGCACCTGTGTTCTTGTGCCGAGACGTTGTGCAATAGGACTCTACTGCTGTCTCCTTACTCTCGGAAGCACACCTGTACACATAACGTCTGCCAATAGGCACTCGCCACGGTGCCTGCATTATCTTGACAGTGAGGTCATAAATGCCCCTTTCTTCTCCCGACCGGACCAACCGAAATGTACAACTCACAACCGCTCACGCGTTTGATCAATTCCAACGGCATAAAGTCAACCTCCACCCTAATACGGTTGGAAAGGCTAGAGGGAGTCGCGATTACCTGCAGGGGCAACTCATACAAATCAGAAACGACAATCCAAATTCTCCCCGTATAACAGGAGAGTTCAGGCCCTTCGGCTCATTCGCTCGGAAGACGAAAGTTCGGCCCCTGGATGATGTGGATATCCTCGTCATGCTCAATGGGCTTGACTCTCAAGTTAAGGAGGGTGTTTGGACACAAGCAGCGTGTGTGCAGATCACCAGTGATTCGTCGCCCTTAGAACCTTTTGCAGACGATGATGGTTGGGTCAAGTCATCCTGGATTCTCAATCGATTCAAGAGTGAACTGAAGAAAATACCGAATTACCAAAAATCTGAAATAAAGCGGACTGGATCTGCGGTGGTTCTCAATCTGAAGTCTTATGATTGGGCTTTCGATATCGTTCCTGCGTTGCCTGTTGAGGATTGGAGTGGCTCAACAATCTACTATCTGATTCCTGACGGAAGGGGAAATTGGAAGAAAACAGACCCGCGCATCGATCAGGAGCTTGTAACCAACGCAAACCAGAACCAGCACGGGTATCTGCTTTCACTGATCCGGCTCATCAAATACTGGAACGTAAGGAGCCGCGTCGCCCCTCGGCTGGCGTCCTATCACCTCGAAACCCTATTGATCAATGCATTCAGATATGGTTACCCCGCAATTGAGTCCAATATTAGATGGAGCGTTCCAAGCGCATTCCAGAAGCTTGCGTCTCATGTAATGAATTCCTGCCTAGACCCCAAAGGGCTAGGGCCGAACCTCGATGCAGATATGACGTGGGAGGACAAGGTAAAGATTCATAATGCTGCAAACAAACACGCTCAATCTGCTCAAAATGCCGTACACTGGGAACAGCAGGGCTATCACGAGGACGCTATAGCATGGTGGAAAAATGTCTTCCCCAACTTTGGATAGTGAAGCCAGGGAGTCAATCAGCATAAGACTGCTGATGCAAGCGCAGTTTGACGAGGCGAAACGGTGGTGGATCTGGGCAAATGTGTCGAGGCTATTGGTTGTCATAATCACCATCATTTCACTCATACGGAAAGAATGGCTCGACTGGATCTGGATATTGCCGGCTGGTTTTACGGTCACCCATTCCTTGCTTCAGTGGCGCGCCGATACGCTTCAGGGTAAGGCCGACGCGATAACGCGTAAACTCGAACTTCAGGATGGTTTCGGTTGGAAGATATCCGAACAAGAAAGGGCAGATCTGATCCTTGAAGTTTCCGACAAAGTCAAGAAGAAGGCATATGGAACGGAAGAGTCGCCCTATTTTGATTCCCGGCAAGAGGTGTTTGCCCGAAGAGCGATCGAGAACCTGAAGCAAAGCAGCTGGTACACTCGGCATCTTGCAAAAAAGATGGCCAAGTATGTGTTCGTGCTATGCGCGTCTGCAGTTGCTCTCGCCTTACTCTCTACTTTTATCGTGATCGTGTTTACGTCGCCCCTCCAGCGGTGGGGGCCAAATATTGGACGTATTGTCATCATCGTACTTGTATTTATGGTCGCCTACGGATATTTACGTCTTGGCTTCCAATATCGATTGCTTTCAAGTCAGGCTGAGAAATCAAGCAATAGAGCTTCACAGCTATTGGAACTTGAAACCCTGACAGGAATTCAGGCAGTCAGGCTTCTCCATGAATATCAGATTGCTCGCGCAACGGCTCCTATGATTCCAGACTGGCTCTGGAACAGAACGAAGGATGAGTTGAACCGCCTTTGGGTACAACAGGTAAGCCGATGACGACGGCTTTCTGGCTTGGACGCACTGCAGGCCGCAAAGTCCGTCCGAGGAGTCTCGAATTCTGGCGGAAATCAGTTTACTTCCCCCCTACATCTTCTGGTAGAAAAGTCACCGATTTCGCTCGCTCTGAACTGGGAGATACTAAACGAGTGCCGGTCGGCCGGCTATGTCAAAGATCCGGGCCAAGATTTCGTTGTCGGCGGCGCGGCGCAGATCTATTCTGAAAATAAACGACACCAACAGGGGCAGGCTCCGGTTCATGGCGATAAGAGGGGTGTAGAGGTAGTTTCGATCATGTGCGTCGCGAATGGGACGCAGTCGTCCCTTCAGCCTTGGAAGGGCGTCGATCATCATTGGGCAGGCCGCACAATCAAAGGCGGATAAGTGGGGAGTCCCCCCGCAACGCCCCCCTTCAAGTCACGTCTGCCCGTGGTAGTGACTCCTTGCCGGCAGGTGCTCCTGCGGCCACATGTGTACCCCAAGTCTCCGGTCTTGGACGGACCGAGCGTGTGCCAGGGCAGGCATACGCTCGGCGCTTCCCCGGGGCGGTCTCCCTCATGCAGCGCCATCTGCTCGACGACCCGCGTCCGCGTCGACACAGCGGGGAAAACTTCTGGGATAACCAATTTCAGAAACGAGGAGAACGATACGTCTAAACGAGGGGGTCACTAAAAACTAACAACTGAAAACTAAAAACTGAAGTCTAACTGCTGTCCCGAACCACCAACTGCGTCGCGCTGATGTGCGGCGATTCGATGTCAGCCTCACTGATCTGCTCATTGATCAACTGAAAAAGTGTGCGAATCGCCAGCTGCGGCTGGCTGTCCATATCCCGGTGAACCGTCGTCAGCGGCGGGCTCGAAATGCTTCCGTCGGGCAGGTCGCCAAAGCCGACCACCGCAAGATCGTCCGGCACCGAGATCCCCTCCCGCCGCGCTCCGCTCAGGATCCCCAACGCCCGCACGTCGCTCACACAAAAGACGGCCGTCGGCCGCCGGCTCAGATTCCATATGTTCTGGAACGACTGGTGACCGGCCGCACGCACGCCGCGCGCGTGCACGATCTGCACCGCCGACGGCGGCAATCCGGCCTCCTCAACCGCCTGCGAAAAGGCCTGCACTCTGCGTTCGATCGAGGGAATCACCACCCCGTCGCGCCGCGGCGTCATCGTTGCGATCGCGAACTGGCGATGCCCTTTCGCCAGCAAGTGCCGCGCCGCCGCATACGCACCGCCGCGGTCGTCGATGTTGAAGGTCGGCGCCTGCAAATCGTCGGCGCTGTCGAGCAAGACGATCGGCCGCAGCGAACGTTGCACCGCTTCGGCCAGTGGGTGGGCGCGATTGATGCTGAACATCAGAAAGCCGTCCGCTGCAATGGAGGCCAGCCACGTAATCGGCGCCGCGTCCTCGCCGCTTTGGCGCGAGTTGTGGCGCCATGACTCGTGCATCGACGCCAGCAGAATACGCTTCTCCTCCCTGTCACAAGCCGCGCCGACCTCACCCAGAAAGTGCGTGAACAGCGGATCATGCAGCATCCAGTTCAGGCTGGTTGGCACCAGGAGCCCGATAGCGTTAGTGCGGCCCGTCGCCAGCGTGCGCGCCACTGGATGGGGCTGGTAGCCAAGAGACTCCGCTGTGTCGAGGATGTGTTCCCGCGTAGCATGGCTCAACTGATGGGGCGCATTGTATGCGAATGAAACCGCTGTCGGTGATACACCCGCATGGCGCGCCACATCGCGCAACGTCACACGCTTCCTCTTCCTGCTCAATACCCGCTTCCCCTGTCTTGAATGCCGTCCACGCTGTTGCCAACCACTAACTACTGACCACTGCAGCTAGAATCCCGCCTCCGCCAGCGCCCTCCTCTGCTGGCGGAGCAGCTCCTCTATGCCCATCTCAGCCAGCAGCATCATCGCGTTGAGCGCGCCTTTGCTGAACGGTTCCCCCTCAGCCGTGCCCTGCGCTTCCACAAATTCGCCGCCGTCCGTCATCACCACGTTAAAATCGACATCCGCGTTCTGGTCCATCTGGTAGTCCAGGTCCAGAAACGCCTTGCCGTTCAGAATGCCCACACTCACCGCAGCCACCTGCCGGATCAGCGTACCCGGCTTGGCTCGCTTCTTGCGCTCCAGCCGCTTGACCGCCAGCGCCAGCGCCACGTAGCCGCCGGTAATCGCCGCCGTGCGTGTGCCCCCGTCGGCCTGGATTACATCACAATCCACGATGATTTGGCGTTCGCCCAGTCTGTCCAGGTCGACCGCTGCCCGCAGGCTGCGGCCAATCAACCGCGTGATCTCCTGCGTCCGCCCCTTCGGCCGCATCGTCTCCCGGTCAACCCGCTGGTGCGTACTGCGCGGCAGCATCGCATACTCGGCCGTCACCCACCCGTGCCGGTGCGAAGACCGGAACAGCCACCGCGGCAAACGCTCCTCCACCGTCGCGTTGCACAGCACCTTCGTATTTCCCATGCTGATCAGCACCGAGCCTTCCGGGTGCAAAATGTAATCAAGTTCAAACCGGACCGGGCGCAACTCATTCTCCGCCCGCTTCTGCATAGCCACGCCTAAGCAGCGCTCCTTTCACGCGATTCCCGCCCCTGCCGGTAACGCGTTTACTAAACTGTTTAATTAACCGCGCAATAATACGCCTTAACTCGCTGGGGCGCAAACTGGCTGTAGTGAAAGTTTATGGGGCCTGTATGACAGTAAGTCCGGGGATTCAGCTGAAGTCCCGGTCGTGAGAGGCTCTACTGTCTTTCTTGAGGAAGTAAGATACGACACTGGTGTCCAAGACTAGCAATCTGGCGACTCCTTCCCACCCTCGTCGCGGCCGGAATGGATAATGTTGACGAATTCATCGACGTCGAACGGCTCGCTGGCGGTGACCAGATTGTTTGGATCGAAGATCTTCGGGTCCGGATCGGTCAGGAATTCGTCCATGTCGAAGGGTTCGCCCCACGAGCGCCCTGAACTTATCTGTTCTACGGTGACGGGCATCCAGTCCCCCTTCTGGTTTAATTTCCCGTGCCCCCTGACTTCCACATGCTGTCTTGCCAACCGCTGCATTTCTTCGGCATGCTCCTCGCTGAAGCGCAGAGGCACGAATGAGCCTGTATAATCGTGCAGTTGGGCTGTTCCCCTGTGCCAGTTCACCTCCCTAAGCCAGCCCTGCAGGAGAGCCTCTTCGCTCTGCGATACAGAGCGGACAGCAGAACTCGTGCGTTTGATTTCTGTCTTAAGGGGTGTATCGGCGCTACCAAGCCATACCCGCACATCTGCGGGGAGTTCAGAGGGTATGGCACCGAGCCTGTTGGTCACCTGTGGAGGTAGTGCTGAATCCTGTCTGCCATCCCAGCTGTAGATGGATTCGATTGCCTGCTCCCCGAGGTTTTCAAAGGAAAGTTGACCATTGACTTCCTCCAAGGTCAGCTCGGCGGTCAACGAACCTGACCGCACGGCAGTTAACTGTAAGCTGCTTTGCTCGCGCGCCCAGCGGGGAGGTTGCCCGGGCCCCGACTGGCGTCCTCCCAGATGTTCGACCATCAGTCTCATCGCGTCCTGCAAACCTGTCAGCGCATGGGCAAAGGCATATACGGGTAGGCCGCTTTCGCCTACGCTCGGCCCTTCGAATGTGAGATACAGTTTATTCATCTGCATGGCCCCTCTCCCTTCTCTCAAACCAGCTCCCCGTTTA
Source organism: Caldilineaceae bacterium SB0664_bin_27 (assembly GCA_009838625.1). GTDB lineage: Bacteria > Chloroflexota > Anaerolineae > Caldilineales > Caldilineaceae > Bin5. The sequence goes on along the minus strand of VXRG01000157.1, from coordinate 12,020 downwards.
CGATCTCGTCCAGCGTCGGATCACCCGCCTTGGGCAGCCTCACGCTGTCCATACTCATCACCGCGTCAATGATGTTCAGAAAAAACCAGGCATCGGTCTCGCCCATCCTGAATACCTCCGGCTTCGCCCTCGCCGTGTCGCGCATGATTCCCAGCCCGTCCCGGTACGGGTCAAATGACACGATCTTCTCCAACCGCACCCGGAAGCTCTTTCTGTTGCCCTTGAAATAGATGTGCTTGGTCGTGACGCCGAGAATACCCGAGTCGGTATGCTGCATCGAGCTCGTTGCGACCGAGCGGCCGCGAAACGCGCCCGGCCGGATATAGACGCCATTGGCCACGCGAAAACTCACGCCCAGCGATCCCCCGCGAAACTCCCTCTTGGTCACCTCTTCCAGGTAATCGGTACCGCCGAACATCCACAGCAGTTCCTCACTCTTCATCAGGTTGAAAGGCGGCCGCACCTGCCGCCGGTCGAACCGGGGCACCACACCGTGCTCGCTCAGCGCGTTGAGCAGATTCATCATCCTGAACAGCGTAAAATGTCCGCTGCCGTCCAGATGGTGGGCGCCGAGATTGTGCTGGGCGCGGTAACGGTTAAGCGCCCGCTTTTCTTCGTTGGAGAGAAAGTGATCATCCATCGCCGCCTCGACAGCCTGGCCCCAGCCTCGCGCCAGCGTCTCGCCCAACGCCGCCCCCGATGTATCGATATAGGCCGCCGCGCCGATCGAGCGCACCTTGTCTGTCAGTACGTTGACATCAACCCCGTGCAGCGCTGCATCCACGCAGACCTTTCGGATCATCCCCAACCCTTGCTCATGCGACTCCGCGCACTCCTTATGCTCCTTCCGCAGGAACCCGGCAGACTTTCCGCAGTATCTGCAATCCCCCCATCCTCTCCCTCCTCGCTGTACGGCGCCCGTCCAAATCCCCGAAAAAGCGGCCCGTGGCGCAACTCCGTGCCCTACTGTTCAGGCGACGGCGGGGCCTTTTGTACTATTTGAACGCGCATTCTCATTCTTTCGCAAATCGTCAGTAGTCGTTATCGGCTTATCCGACGATCACGCCGAATTTCATCGCAATTTCCTAGTCCCTCGCATCCAGCCTGCCCAGTTGGCCTGGCCATCTCAGGATCTTCCCGTCAGCCGTCACCAACTGGTGGCCCTCCAAGGCAGTGGCGACGATGATACGGTCGGCGGGATCGCCGTGCATATTGGGCAGCAGGCCCGCACGTGTCGCAATATCACCATCAATGGGGATCTCAATCAATCCCCGATCAAGCAGATCGCGACGCCAAACACCCAAGTCAAAAAAAAGACCAAGTCTGCCATTCTGAACCCGCATTCCGACTTCCCAGAAGGATATGGCAGAGACAGCCGCCCTGTCTTCCTGCAGCGCGCTTGCAATGACGCGACGAGCCTGCGGCCCAAGCCTGAGGTCGCCCAGCTCCTGCCAAATCAGGACATGCGTATCGAGGAGTATCAAAACAGTTCCTCGTCGGAACTGTCCACAGCTTCGAACCACTCCGCAGGCATCGGTTCCACGATGTCGCCCAGAACTCGAATATTGTCTCGATTACGGCCGAAAGCCATCCTCGTCTTTTCCCGGAACGGCAGCAGCCGCGAAAGCGGACGACCGTTTTTGGTGATGACGATCTCTTCACCGCTCTCAGCCACTTCATCCATCAGCTTCAGACACCTGGCCTTGAACTCGGATGCCTTTATGGTGCGAGGACCAGTCGCTCTAGCGCCGTCGGTAGGCATGATTCACTCCTCCTGTCGTCTGATGACCATAATTGTACCATGGTCATGACCATGGTCATGGCGGACCGGTGACCGGCTCGGCGCAGCTTCTTCCAGGATTACGGGACAGCGGCCTCGACCTTTGGGCCAGAACAATCATCGCGGGGCCAGAAGAGCGGCAACCCTGATAAGGATATCAGCTGGATTGCCGCTATTGGCCCATCCCCCTACCCCCGCAAAGCCTTCACCACACCATACGCCCCCCGCGAAAAAGCCGCCAGCGCGCCCCCGCGACCGAACAACGGCGCCGGCCCCGGCATGCATTCACCGCCGTCCAGGTCCTCAACCGCCGTAAGCACACGCTGCAGGCCCACTTCGACCACCTTCCTGCGGCCCTCGTCTTCCAGGGCCAGCCCGCCGCATGCCAGGACCATCACCAGGAGGTTGCCAAGCGAGTGTTCGCGGTACAGCCGCCAACACTCGGCGAATGTGAATCCCTTGACCCCCATATCAGCGATGATTTCGGTGTACTCTTCCAGCACTTCCCGCTCGATCCGGCGGCGCACTTCGGTCGTAACGCTCCCCACCAGGAAAAAAGCCACATCAAACAGAGGGCTCCTCAATCCGCTCACCTGCCAGTCGATGAGCGCGATCTCGTCCCCGCCGTCGGCCGCAAAGAAGATATTGTCCAACCGGAAGTCGCCGTGGCTGAACGTCTTCGGTCCGGCGGCGATACGAACGATCTGGCTGTCGATGCGCGAAGCGTAGGTCTCGGCCAGACGGCGCATATCTTCCGAGAAAAAGCTGCCGAACCTTTCGAGCGTGGGCGCAAGGTTCGCAAGATAGACGAGTTGAATCAGTATTCGGCGTCTGGTCGAAAAGGAGTCTGTAAACCTGTTCAGAGGCGGCTGATCGGTCCTGTTCCAGTAGGTACCGTGCAGCCTGGCGATCGCGCGGATGGCGCGTCGGGTCTGCTCCGCGCTCGCGCCCTCAAAGTGGCTGACCGACTGCCATTCCCCAAAATCCTCCAGCACCAGGACAAAGCGATCGCTGCCGGCCTCATAATCACCATACAGCAATGCCGGCGACCGCACCGGCGCCTGGGACGCGATCAACCTGTAAAGGTCGTATTCCCGTTTATATAATCCCAGGCGTCTACTCAGACGCCGGTTCTTGGCAAGCGGGCTGGGCAACTTCACGATGACGGTTGCCGGGGCGCAAAGACTCTGCTCACCTGGCGCTTTCGCCTCGTCACACCGGAGTTTACAGCGCAGGACCGTGCCCATAAAGCCGACGCCGGTGCCGATCTCCTCTCGAGTGATCTCTACGACAGGAAAAAGATCAGACCTGCCCCCCGCAGTCAATGCCTGTTGCATCCACTGGGCGGTGACTTCCCCCGGGTCTCGGGGTATCGGCGGTCTGTTCATGGCGCTGATTCACCTTCGATTTCAGCGCACGCCAACCATACACGTATGGTCAACGCGTCCGGTCATCTATGTGACTGTCAGATTTTCTGTTCTGCCGGCGCCGCGCAATGGTCGGGCTGAACCGGACTCGCCGCGCCTACGGCGCCCTATCGAAAGGCGAACCGGCCGTCCCCCGCTCCGCCCGTTCATACTGTTCGTCGACCGGCAGGTTTGGGCGTGTCAGCGCCCCGGTCGAAAGCTTGTCGCACCGCTCGTTTTCCGGGTCACCTGCATGACCCTTCACCCACTGGTAGTGCATCTCGTGCCTGTCACACAGCTCCAGCAGTTGCGTCCACAGGTCCGGGTTGACCGCCAACTCGCCCTTCCGGTTGCGCCGCCAGCCGTTCGCCCGCCACCTGCGCGCCCAGCCCTTGGTCAAAGCGTCCAAAACATATTTTGAGTCGCTGTAGAGAGTGACCCTGCACCGCTCTTTCAAAGCCTCCAGCCCCTTGATCACAGCCAGAAGCTCCATCCTGTTATTCGTCGTCCGGCGATACCCGCCGCACAACTCCTTGCGGTGTCCCCCCGAGAGCAGCACCACACCGAATCCGCCAGGGCCCGGGTTCCCGCTGCAGGCGCCGTCCGTATAGACCGCCACCTCTTTCATTGACCGCGTCCACCTACCATGTCAGCCCAATCCGTTCCATCAACCTGCATTCAACCCCCTCCTGCCGCGAACTCTCGACCTGTATTGACAACTATTTATCGTCGTGAAGGTGATAATAGACAATCTCCAGCGCCTCCACGTCCGTGATCGTCGAATCTGTGTGATGCACGATACGCAAATGACCCGTGCCGCAGTCGCCGAACTCGTCACAGGTGAGCTCGCCAATGATTCCGCTGAACTCCGCCGTGCCCGTCAACGCCTCGCGCAACCGAGCCCGGTCGATATAGAGTGAATCCCCCTGCGCAACCGCAACCTCCTCAATCGCCCGCAGCAGCAACGTAGTCGCGTCATACGCATGAGCCATGAACACCGAGCCCGGCGCCTCATTGTACTTCTCCAGATACGCCGCGGCCAGGTCGCCTCCACTCTTTCCCGTTGCCTCGTTGACGCTGCTCCCGAAATGCAGTACCGGGCTGGCCAAATACATGCCCTCCGATTCCGGTATCGCCAGGAACTCGAAATCCAACAAGGCCGCGCCGCCGATCACCACCACCCCCTCCAATCCAGCCACCTGCCCCATCTGCCGGATGATCTCGCCAGCCTCCTCAGGGAATAACGGCAGAAACAGACCGTCCGGGTTAGCCGCCGCGACCTCGCTCAGCACGGCGATCATGTCCGTCTGCCCCTTGCTGACCGTCACGATCGTGACGCTGCCGTCCCCCTGCTCGAACGCAGTCGCGAACGCGTTTGCCAGGCCGGAAGTGTAGGGGTCGCCGTCATGGAATACCGCCATGTCGTGCAGGCCGAGGTCGTGGTGGGCAAACTCAGCCACCGCCTCCGCCTCGTAAAGATCGTTGTTGGACGTCCGGTAATAGCCCGCATACTGGTCGGCGCCCGCATTGCCCCGCAGGTCCGATGTCAGCGAAGGCGCCGTATTCGTCGGCGAAATCAACACCAGCCCGGCCTCGCTCAAAATCGGCGAAGCTTTCACCGCCGCCGCCGAACATGATGTGCCAATCACGCCCACCACGCGCCGGTCGCCGACCACCGTCTGCGCCGCCGCCGTGCCTCCCTCCGGCGTGCACAGCGAATCAAGGCCCGCGCCCATCGTGACCTTGTGCCCCTTGACAGGCCCGTAGTCCTCCAACGCCAGCACTACCGCCCGCTGCGTCGACGAGCCCAGTTGGCCGATACTCGAAAGCACGAATGCAGTCCGGATCTGGATATCCTCGCCGGGGCCCACCACAACCGTCCCCAGCGGGCTGCCCACCATGTCCCGGGGGATACATGCTCCGCTAAAAAGTAGGGTAATCAGCAGAAAGGTGCAGCGCAATAACGGACTTCTGAACGCGCTGCCGGTTCCTCGTGTGGGCGCACCGCGCCCGTGGTCTGTCTTCGTCATAGCTTTGCTCTCTGGTCTTAGGCGATGTCGGTTGGTTGCCGCGCTTACGGCGCGTATCGATAAACTACAGGAAGACCTTCAACGTCGGTCATCGTGGAACTGGTGTGCTGCGAGATCTGTACGCGGCCGGTGCCGCAGTCGCCGAACCCGTCACAGGAAATAGTGCCGATGATGCCGCTGAAACCGCTCGTGCCGCCCAGCGCCTCGCGCAGCTTGGCCCGGTCGATATAAAGCGCATCTCCGACCTCGACAGCCGTCTCCTCGATCGCACGCAGCAGAATCGTCGTCGCGTCGTAGGCGTGGGCCAGGTAAGCCGACGTCGAATACTCACCGTATCGCTCCTGGTAAGCCGCGTTCAGTTCGTCGCCGCTCCGGCCAGTCGCCCCGTTTACATTGCTGCCAAAGTCCAACGTCGGACCCGCAAAATAAAGGCCCTCCGACTCCGGCAACGCCAGGAAATCGGAGACCAGCAGGCCGCCGCCGCCGATGCGCACCAACCCCGCCAGGCCGTCCACCTCGCTGCTCTGGCGCAGGACCGGCCCGGCCTCCTCCGGAAAGATCGGCATGAACAGGCCCTCGGGGCCGGCCGCGGCAATTTCTGTGAGGACAGGGAGCATGTCGGTATCTCCCTTGTTCACCGTCGCCACCGCCACCGTGCCCCCCAACGCCTCAAACGCCGTCTTGAACGCCGCCGTCAGGCCCGACGTATACGGATCCCCGTCATGGATCGCCGCCATCGTGCGCAGGCCCAGCTCGTTGTATACAAAATCGGCGACCGCCTCCGCCTGGTAAAGATCGTTACTGGCGACGCGATGGTATCCGGCATGGTAGTTCGCCCCCGCGTTGCCCCGCAGGTCCGAGGTCAGCGATGGCGAAGTCGTCGATGGCGCGACCATCACCAGGCCCGCCTCGCTCAGAATCGGGGAGGCCGCCGCCGCAGCCACCGAACAGGACGTCCCAACTACGCCAACCACCTGCCCGTCACCAAGCACCGTCTCCGCCGCCGCCGCGCCGCCCTCCGCACTGCAAAGCGAGTCCAGTCCGGCGCCCATGCTCACACCGTGCCCCTTGATCGGCCCATAGTCGGCGAGGGCCAGCGCGACACCGCGCTGGCTCGGCACACCCAGGTCGCCGGCGCGCGTCAGCGTCCCCAGCGCACGAATCTGGATCTCCTCGCCGCCGCCTACCACGACCGTTCCAAGAGGGGAAGATTCATAATCGACCGGCACACACGCGCCGGCCAGGATCAGCGCCGCAAGCAGGCTGAACCAGTGCAGAACTGCAATTCGGGAACCGCGTTTCGTCGTCATCCTTTCTTCCTCCTGGGTCCGGTAACAGCCGCACAGTCGTCAACTGAGCCTCTTTCGTACCAAAAGGTCTGACCTTCATCAGCTGCAACACGAACGAATACCCCCGGCTCTGAAACGTCCGCACAGAGGATCGTATTCGAAGCAGGATCGGGTGCTCGTTTATCCGCAGGGGGTTATCGCAATCGCCGGGGGCGCGTCGCCGTCCTGATATGAACATTATAGGTACTGTTTACCCGGATTGGCAACAAGTTCAGGAGAGTCAGGTCTTTCGAACAGGGTCAACCGAGAGGCAATTTGCGCCGGACCGGAGGCCGGATAGCGTTGCTGTTACGGCCAATCAGGAGGGCCCATCTGGGCAAAAGTGGCTGCAATCCGGCCTGGGGAGGTTCAAATCTTGAGGTGGAAAACTGTACTGGGAGAGATGTCAGTCGGCGAGGGAATTCTGCTTCTCAGCCGGCTGCACCGCGGCATTCGTTCTCTGGAGCTCTTTATCGGCCCAGCGGACCAACTCCAGTCCTGCCACGATCATCTCCAGCTGCTCCTCGTTCAGCAGTTCCGCCAATAGATCGAGTCGCCCCCGTCCTAACTGCCAGAACCGTCTGATCGCCTGCTCTCCCGAGTCGGTCAACTTGCAGATCACGACCCGCCGGTCGTTAGGGTCTGAGTCGCGGCCCACCAACCCCTTATTTACCAGGCGGTCCACAATCGTAGTCGTAGCCGAAAGCGCTCGACCCAGGTGAATGGCAATGTTGCCCATGCGCAGGGGGCCCAAACGCTCGATCAGGACCAGCGTCCTGATCTGGGGTATCGTCATGCCCAGACTTTCCCACTCGTCAAGACGGCCCGAATGCAACTGGCGGTTCAGGTATTCAGCTGATTCACTGAACCTGTCTGTCAACTCTTGTCTGCGATCATCTCCCACGAACACTCACCCCAAATCCAGTTAACTCATCCCTGTCCCCTTAGCGACCTGAATCTGCCAGGTCTGCCTATAGGAAAGGGATAGCACGGCGAACTCTACGCTGGGAAAATCTACAAGGCAGAGGGCGTTCAACTCAACCCGCGGAGACTCCCTGGGACCATCCCGCCAACCGGATAACAGGCACCTGGTACGATTCGAGACTGCGAAACACAATACTGCAAACAGCGACCAATCTAACGCTTCAGCGTTTCAAAGCCATCCCAACCGGGGATCGCTGCAGCTTGCCGGACCCACTCCGCCATCTGATCCTCGTCAAAGTCGTCCTCGTAGATGTCGTACCAGCGCGCGTCTTTGTCCTTGCCCGCGCCCGGCGGCTCAGGTTGCAGCAACGCCCCCTGCAAAAAGGTAACTTTGACGTAGCGCGTAAATACATGATAGCTGAGGAACCAACCCTGGCCCTTGATGCCGTAAAACGGAGAATTCCACCGCACCGCCTTGCGCACGTTGGGCGCATTGCGCACGATCAGCGAGTCCAAACGACGCCCCAGCTCGCTTTTCCAACCCGGCATCGCCGCGATGTAGGCCTGCACTGGCGCGTCCCCGTCCGCCTTTGCAATCTGAGGATTGCCGCCTGACAAAAGAACCGGCTTCTCGCCGGCCCGGTTGTCCACAGCCCTTTCTGAAACTTTCCCTGGCTTCTTCTTATTCTTGCCGGCCACTCTCACCTTTCCCACACGCCGGGGACAGATCTCATCGTGAAGGTTCAGGCCGTTATCGCAACTGGTGGAGCTAAAGGGACTTGAACCCTTGACCTCTACAATGCCATTGTAGCGCTCTCCCAACTGAGCTATAGCCCCAATATTCAATTCCATCTACTATCCCGGCCGGGGCACACCATCAAGAATCCCGCCCGCCTGCCGTGTGGAGCTGAGGGGACTCGAACCCCTGGCCTCTACAGTGCGATTGTAGCGCTCTCCCAACTGAGCTACAGCCCCGAAATCGCCGGCGCCTCACCAAGTCCAATCCGCGCAACATGCCCGCGGACAAGAAAGATACATTTTATCAAGCTGGACCCAAACCGGTCAAATCCTGCCTTCCGGGCGTGACGTTATGCCCGGCTTAACGCACTCCTGCCGCACCGCCTGGTGGAGCTAAAGGGACTTGAACCCTTGACCTCTACAATGCCATTGTAGCGCTCTCCCAACTGAGCTATAGCCCCAAACCGGGTCGCCTGCGCCCGCAAACAGCGCGCCAACGCCCCCTGAACCATATAAGCTTCCGCCCTGAATGTCAAATAGATCTACCCAGGGCGTGCATCCCAATATGCGATCCCATCACCCCCTACGCGCGGCATTCACTAAGAACAAAAAAACTGATCGCCAAAACCTCAGTACTTAACTCATTCCGGCATTTCCCTTCTTTCACACTGGCGACAATGGTGGTGTATTATGGGAAGCCTATCTCTAAAGGATACACCTTCTGTACAGGAAAGGGATTAGAGCCGCAATGAAATCGGCCAAACGAATTTTTGTAAATCTTCCGGTCAGCGACCTCTGCAGTTCGGTAGATTTTTTCACAGAGCTTGGTTTTACCTTCGACGACCAGTTCACCGGCGACCACGCCTCCTGTATGATCATCGGCGACAACATGTTCGCCATGCTGCTGAGGGAGGAATATTTCAAAAGGTTCATCCCAGGCAAGGAGATCGCCGACAGCGAGCGCAGCGCCGAAGTCGTCGTCGCCCTGTCAGTCGACTGCCGTGATGATGTCGACAAAACCATCGCCAAAGCCCTCGCCGCCGGCGGCAGCGAATGTAGAGACGCCACCGACGCCGGCTGGATGTACGGCCGTACCTTCCAGGACCTTGACGGCCACGTCTGGGAAATCTTCTCCGTCGACGCCAAGCGCATGGAAAAAGCCATGAACGGCCACAAAAGCTAGACCTCCAGTGATACCGCCCGCAAGGCCGCGCCCCGTATCACCGCAATGCCCTGTATCTCCTCAAAACCGCAAGCGAGCGACAACGATGCTAAGCGTTCAGCAGGCATTCTACAATTTGCCCGTTCGTGACCTCGACCGCGCCAAAAGCTTCTTTGCGCACATCGGCTTCGACTTCTGCCCCCAATACACCAGCGAACTGGCCGCCTGCCTGAACATTCGCGACACCACGTTCGTCATGTTGGTAACAGAGAGCTTTTTCAAGAGCGGCCTGCCCGGCAAACAGATCGTCGACGACGACCAGAAAGTCGAATCGATCATCGCCCTGGCCCTCGACAGCCGTGAGGAAGTCGACCGCAGGCTCAAACTCGCCATCGCCGCCGGCCCGGACGAATCAGGAGAATGACCCCCATGCCCGCCATCAGTAAAATCAGGCCCAATCTCTGGTGCGACGGCCAGGCCGAAGCCGCCGCCAACTTCTACGTCTCCATCTTCAAAAACGCAAAGATCCTGTCCGTCGATGACATCGCGGCCGGGCCCGCCGAAGGCAACAAAACTGTCTCCTTCGAACTTGACGGCCTGCAGTTCACCGCCTTCGACGCCGGCCCCCACTTCCAGTTCACGCCCGCCGTCTCCTTCGAAATCGCCTGTGACTCCCAGGCCGAAATCGACTACTTCTGGGAGAAACTCGGCCAGGGCGGCGAAACACGGCAGTGCGGCTGGCTCCAGGACCAGTTCGGCATTTCCTGGCAAATAACCCCCGCCGAACTGCCCCGGCTCATGGAGAAAAACGGGCAGGCCGTTATGGAGGCCTACCTCGCCATGACCAAAGTCGACATCGCCCGGCTGCGGGCCGCCGCCGAGCAAGGCTGACCCGCAGCGCCACAGTGATATACATCATCAACCAGCGAGGAAACAACTTATGACACTCAGCATCTACCTCAACTTTGACGGCAACTGCCGCGACGCCTTCGAATTCTACCGCTCCGTCTTCGGCGGCGACTACATCCATATCTCCACCTTCGCCGAAGGCCCCGACGACATGCCCGTCTCCGACGAGGACAAAGACCGCATAATGCACGTCAGCCTCCCCATTGGCGACAGCGTCCTCATGGGCAGCGACACCTCCCCCACATTCAGCCCGCCCCACCAGCAAGGCAACAACTTCTCCGTCTCCTGCCACCCCACCTCCCGGGAAGAGACCGAACGCCTCTTCACCGCCATCTCCGCCGGCGGCGCCGTCACCATGCCCCTCGACGACATGTTCTGGGGCTCCTACTTCGGCGCCTGCGTCGATAAATTCGGCATACCCTGGCAGTTCAACTTCGACACCTTGAACGAATAGACTTTCCGCCCGTTGCCGGCTCCAGCCCCCGCCCACCCGGCAACGGGCAGCCCTACCTACGGCGAATACTCATACACCACCGGCAACGCCCTGATATCCGTCACCGCCGCATCCGTGTGCTGCACAACATAAGCCCGGCCCGTCCCGCAATCCCCGAACCGGTCACACGAGATCTCCCCTATCAGACCCTGAAAATCCCGCGTCCCGCTCAACGCCTCCCGCAGCCGCGCCCGGTCGATGTACAGCGTCTCCCCATCTGCCACCGCCACCGCCTCGATCGCCCGCAGCAGCAGCGTCGCCGCATCATACGCGTGCACCATCGAAGCCGACGTCGGCGCCTCCCCGTACCGCGCCGCGTAATCGGCCACCACCTCATCGCCGCTCTTGCCCGTCGCGTCGTTCACATTGCCGCTGAAACGCAACTCAGGCACGACCACGTAGAAGCCCAGCACCTCCGGCGCCGCCAGCAGCAGCGAGTCCGGCCCGATCAGGACCAGCGCTTCCAGCCCTTCCACCTGGCCCGCCTGCCGCGCGATCGAAGCCGCCTCGTCCGGGAAAACCGGGAAGAACAGCCCCTCCGGGCTCTCCGCCCCAATCCGGCTCAGCACCGGCGCCATGTCCCTGTCCCCCCGGCTGATCCGGGCCGCTGCAACCACCGCGCCGCCCAGCGCCTCGAAGGCCGCCGCAAACGCGCCGGTATAACCCGACGTGTATGGATCGCCGTCATCGACCGTCGCCATCCTGCGCAGACCCAGCCCGTGGTAAACAAACTCCGCCACCGCCTGCCCCTGGTGCAGGTCGTTGCTCGCCGTGCGGTAATAGCCCGCATGGCTATGCACGCCCGCATTGCCCCGTAAATCGGACGTCAGCGACGGCGCCGTATTCGATGCCGAGATCATCACCAGCCCCGCTTCGCTCAGCAACGGCGCCGCCTCAACCGCCCCCACCGAGCACGACGTGCCGATAACACCGACCACCCTACTGTCGCCCACCACTGTCTCCGCCGCCGCCCTGCCTCCTTCCGCCGTGCAAAGCGTATCCAGACCCGCGCCCATCGTCACCCTGTGCCCTTTGATCGGCCCGTAATCCTCAACAGCCAACGCCACCGCCCGCTGCCTCGGAATCCCCCGTACCCCAATCCCCGTCAACACCTCCAGCGACCGGATATGAATCTCCTCCCCAGGCCCCACCACAACCATCCCCAGCGGACTCTCCGGCACACAACCCCCGCCCAGCACCAGCCCCAAAACCAGCGCCGCCCACAAAACCAGCCCTCGCCTCCCCACAGC
>VXRG01000080.1 GCA_009838625.1 Caldilineaceae bacterium SB0664_bin_27 | reverse complement strand
TTCCCAAAAAGTGATGCATTACTGGATATTGGGGTCCTGACCAGAGAGAAATAGGACAAAAAACAGTGCAAAAGCAGTGCATCACTAGAGATGCATCACTTTTGCAAAAAATTGGCCCAAAAGCGGCGGCTATAGAGGCGCCGCGGGAGCGTGTTTTCGGGCTGATTCTGGCCGCAAAAGCGGCGCGGAAATGCGGTCGTTCGCGGTTGGTGGTCTGCCGAGCACGTACAGGTTTTGTACAAGTTTACGGCACGGAGCAGAAAGGGATTTCCCCAAGCCTGGTTGCCTGCCGATGTATATGAAACTCGTCCCATTACGGAGAGTGCATCCCAATGTTTATGCGAACTTTCATATGCCTCCGGCAGCGTAAGCGCCGACTCAAACTACTGTAGTACCACTAACCACTGACCCCTAACCACTGACCACTGCCGTTCCGCCTTTCGTCGACCCTCAGGCTAAATGCGGCAATGCTGGCAAACCGGATTAGATGCCATTGCCCTGCGAAATCGGGTGCATCCCAGATTCTCTGCGCTGATCACGCAAGAAATGGTGGTTTCAGCCCAGGCAACAGTTCGGCCCCATTTGACTGAAAAAAGATATAAGATATCGCACATCCCCCCTTAAGACCGGACAAAACACGACAAAACACGACAAAAGCCTCAAATCAATAACCCTTGAGCCCTTGAACTGAACGGCTCATTGACCTTTGTCAATCAAGCATTTTGCTCCCGCAAACTGCCTGCTCTCGCAACGTCGCGCACGCTCGCTGAAAAGACCCGATACGCCTTTACTGTACTCCGCGCCGCTTCGCCTAACTGCAGGGATCACAGCGAGCTATCCTCTCCTCCAAGCCAGACCTCAATCAGTTGGCGCCGTCGCTCCACCAGGTGCCATTGCGGCCGGATGCGTACGCCAGTCAACCTTGTCTTGACTGCAACCAAAGCTGGTTCGCCTGCGATTGGACAGTGAACGAATTAACATTTATCATGCCAACGAAGATAGACATCCAACCTCGCGGCTGGCGGGCAAACCCGAAATGATAATCTTATGAGATCGGTTATTTGCGTCCATGAACGTTTTGACGCCGTATGGCCGTTTGCTGCAGACTACTGGCAGAAACGCTGGCAGAGCGACTGTTGCGAGCTTTACCGTACGCTGGAGCCGGAGGCGCGTGCGCCGCATCTGGTGCCCGACCCCGCCGCGGTGCAGCGGCTGGTCCTCCTCGGTCTCCCCGCCGGCAGCGAGGACCTGGCCCCCTTTGCCTCCCTTGAGGAGTGCTTCCACAGTTCCCACGGCGATCACCCTAGAGACGGCCTCGAAGAGGCGGCGTCTCGCGGCATTCACATCATTCCCCACCGCGTCGACATCTATTGGGGGCAGTCGGTAGCCGAGTACGGGCTCTGCCTGACCCTCTGCGGACTGCGCCGCATTCCCCAGGCTCACACTGCTATGATTGAGAGCTATGAGCCCTGGAGACACGGGCCGGATGTGGGCAGACCGGGCGGGAAAGGTATCCAGTATGCCGATGATTCACGGTTTGCCAATGGCACGCTCGCAGGCAAACGGGTTCGCGTCGTCGGCGCCGGAAATATCGGCGCCCGCTACGCCTCATGGTGCACGGCCATGGGCGCAGATGTTGCCATCTGGGACCCATTTGCCCCTGACGCAACCTTTGCCGCTGCCGGTGCAAGACGCTGCTTTCATCTGCCGGAACTGGTGAAGGATGCCGAGATCTTTGTGCCAATGCTTCCCTTGAAGGAGGATACGCTCGGGTTGGTCGGCAAGGACCTCATCGACGCCTTGCCGCACGGATGCCTGGTCGTACAAGTAACGCGGGCCCGGATCTGCGATACCGAGGCGCTCTACCAGCGCGTCCTCAAGAATGAACTGGCCCTGGCCGCCGATGTCTTTGACGTCGAGCCCGTGTCGTTGGACTCCCCCTTACTTGGGCGTCACAACGTAGTCCACACTCCGCACAATGCTGGCCGCACGAAAGACGCCAACCTCGCCTGGGTCGACGATCAGATCGGGCGTTTCAAACCACGCCCATAAGAGTTAGCGGTCATTTCGGGCCGCGGACAGGAGGAGAGATGAAACCACTGGAATCAGAACACCTCGCCTCATTTGCCGCCAACTTTCAGAACGACTTCTCGGCCCATATCGGGCGCGACGAAGAAGAGGCCGCCGAGCTTGACCGGATGCGGAATGCGCTGCGCGATTCCCTCGACCTCGGACTCTTCACGCGCCAAGGTATCGAATGGTATCGGAGCGCCTACACAGAGGCCTTCCTCTTCATGTACGACACCGCTTTCTACGACCGCGAGGCCGGGCGTTACCGTATCGACGAAATCCTGGACGACGGGGAACGCGAGTTCGGCGGCTACGACATCATTCTCCTCTGGCAGTCCTACCCTCGCCTCGGTATCGATGACCGAAACCAGATCGACTACTACCGCGACATGCCGGGTGGCCTGCAGGGGCTGCGCCAGGTCGTTGACCGAGCCCATGCCCGCGGCGTGCGCGTCTTCGTCAACTACAACCCCTGGGATATCGGCACGCGCCGCGAGCCGGGCGCGCCGCCCTATACCGACAAAAGGGGTTACCGCGGCAGATTTCCCGACACGAACGCGCCCGCAGTGGCCGACGCCGAAGCCCTGGGCGCAGTGATAAAGGAGATCGGCGCCGACGGCGTTTTCCTGGATACCATGGCCTCAGACGACCCGGGATTCCTGGCGCCGATGGAGCGGGCCAACGCCAACGTTGTCTTCAACCCGGAATCGTTGCCCCCCATAGAAGCCCTCTCCTCAATTGCCGGCAGCTGGCTGCAGCGTAATACTGTAGTCCCCCCTGACCTGATGACCATCCGTTGGGTTGAGCCCCGCTTTTCTTTTCGCGCCATAGACCGCAACGCTGACGAACACAGCGACATCATCCAGAAGGCGTTTTTCCACGGTTGCGGCCAGGTCGTTTGGGAGAATATCTTCGGCTGGTGGAACCCCTGGCCCGAATCGGATCGCGTGCTCCTGCGACGCTGTGTGCGGTTGTTGCGCCAGTTCTCGGACGCCTTCCAGGACCGGGACTGGCAACCCTACGTGGCCACAGAGGTAGAGGGCGTTTACGCGCACCGCTGGCACAGCGGCGAAACAACCATGCATACGCTGATCAACGAATCGGACGCTGCGGTCGACGGCCCAGTACTGCAGGCGGCGGCAGTTTCGCCAGACGGCCGCCCTATGCGCCACTACGACCTCTGGAATGGCGCCGAAATCGGGCCGGCGCAGCAAGGGGAAGCGCACCTGCTTGCGCTTTCCATGTCAAGGGGCGAAGCAGGATGTATCGTCTCGGCACCCGAGGGGGTTGAGGTCGACCTGGGCTCCGGACAGGAGGAGTCCGCAAGCGCAGGCGCTGCCGGCATCGACCGTAAACGTTTAACCCTTTCCGACCTTTCCCTGCGTCCGGTCGAGCCTTCCGCTCCGGTGGCCGCAGGGAAAGAGCCGGAAGAGATGTGCCGTGTAACCGCGGGCCCCTTCAGCTTCGGTGTACGCCACAACAACCGGTCCGTGATGGAGGGAGCGTGCTACGACAAGATCGATCAGCTCTGGGACAAGTACCACCCCCGGCAACACATCGAACTGCCTGAATACTGGGTCGATCGTACCGAAGTTACCAACGCCTCCTACCTTGACTTTCTCGAACAGTCCCGCTACCTGCCGCGTGATCTCACCAACTTCCTGCGCCACTGGCACAAGCCTGCCGGCAGCGAGCAGGAGCCCTGGCGGTGGACGCTGCCGCCAGGCAAGGAGAGGCACCCGGTCATCTGGGTGGATTTGGATGATGCCCGCGCATACGCGAACTGGGCCGGAAAACGGCTGCCCCTCGAAGAAGAGTGGCAAAATGCCGCGGGTTTCGCCGTCTGGCCGTGGGGCGACGGCTTCGACCCCACGCTCTGCAACAGCGGCAGCGACGACACGACCCCGGTAGACCAGTACCCCGGCGGCGCCAGCCACGTCGGCTGCCTCGACATGGCCGGCAACGTCTGGGAGTGGACCGAAAGCGAACGCTACGACGGCCACACACGCTACGCCATCATTCGCGGCGGCAGCTACCTCAAGGTCGAAGGCAGCATCTGGTACAACGCCAGCGGCGCGCAGCCCAACGACTGCCACGAAAAGATTCTGCTGATGTATCCCGGATTAGACCGATGCGGCACCGTCGGCTTCCGCTGCGTCAAGGACGTTGCCCAAACCTGACAAAAAGTGAAATGGAGCGAGGAAGCCCGGCTTCTCACCGTTCCTATTTCGGTTAAGGAGCGAAGATGACGACAGTATTGACACCCGAAGCGCGCATGGCCGGACTCAAGCGGAACGGCTTCTGCGTCATCGAGAATGTAGCCGATGAGCGGCTCCTGGACCGGACGCGGGCCTGCGTCGACAAGGCGTTGGCCGAGGTTGATCCCGAACGGCTGGAAAGAACAAAGTCGCCGGGCAGCCTGATCGACTCCAACAACTATCCGGAGCTGGCTGATTTGATCGGCAATCCGCGCGCCCTCGCCGAACTCGACCGTATGGGCTTCAAGGACATCAAGTTCTGGAAAGCGGTCATCATCAGCAAGCCGCCGGGTGGGCCCCGCCTCTACTGGCACCAGGACTGCCTGATGTGGCAGGACCCGCGCGCCTACAGCGACAGGCCGCCGATGATCTTCCTCATGTACTACATGGAGGACACCACGCGCCACAACGGCTGCCTGCGCCTCCTCCCCGGCACGCACCGCCACCGCCACGTCCTCCACGATATGGGCGAAGCCCACACCCGGGAGATCAACCGCCTCGACGACCCGGACGACCCCCGTTTCCGCGACTACCCCGGCGAGGTCGACGTACCGGTCAAAGCCGGTGATGTCGTTGTCGGCGATGCGCGCATGTTCCATTCGGCCCACACAAACCTTTCGGGCGAAAAACGAACGGTGATCACCATCTGGTTTCACCCCTTCTTCGCCGACCTGCAAGAGCCGACGCAAAGCTGGGTCCACGACTTCATGCACAGACAGCACGCCGACTGGCCGCAGGATGCGCTCGCCAAGATCGAGACGCTCATCCCCGACTACCACGGCGCCGTCGAGCCCATGGAGCAGAAGCGGACGCCCGACGAGCGCCTGCGCTGGCCCGACGCGGTGGCCGCCGGATAGCCGCAGGACGGCGGCTCCAAGCTGCCTGAAATCTGCCGTGAGATCATCGACGCCGCCGCCAACTATTGGGGTGAAAACCTGCGATACGCCCTGCGCCTGGTAACTGCTCGACTTCATATGCGCAGGCAGCAATGATGACAACCTTGGCAAATGGAAGGCAACCGGGATTCCTTTAAGCCGCGGGACAGCAGGGGAGGACCACAGATCATGACAGTAGGTTATGGCGACTTCCGCTACGAGTTGGACGATTCCTGGCCGACACTGCCCGAAGGATGGTCGCTCGGCTCGGTGCCCGATCTGGCTGTAGATTCACGCGACCGTGTCTTTGTCTTCTGCCGCCACAAACACCCTGTCGTCGCTTTTGAGGCCGACACCGGGAAATTTGTCACCTCCTGGGGCGAAAACGAATTCACCGAACCGCACGGCATCTTCATCGACGCCGACGACTACGTCTGGGTCACAGACCGCCAGGAGCACGTCGTCACCAAGCACACGCAGCACGGCGAAAAGCTGCTCGAGCTGGGCCGCCGCGGCTGGGCCGTGATGACGGTGACACCCTACGGAACGACACTGGATCCCCCCTTCAACATGCCGGCCGGCGTGGCCACCGCCCAGGACGGCAGCATCTTCGCCGCCGACGGCTACGGCAACCGCCAGGTCCACCGCTTCTCCCCGGAAGGCGAGTTGGAAGTCTCCTGGGGTACGTCCGGCCTCGAGCCAGGCCAGTTCGCGCTGGTCCACAACATCGGCATCGACACGCAGGGACGCGTCCTTATCTGCGACCGCGAGGCCAACCGTATCCAGCTCTTCGATCGAGACGGGAACTACATCACCATGTTTGAGGAGGTACACAGGCCAGGCGACGTCTACTGCAGCCCCGATCAGTTCGTCTACGTCGCCGAACAGGGCAGCGCCATGGGCAAAGGGCCTCTTCCCTGCGGCGTCTCCATTTTCCACGAATCGGGCGAGCTGGTATGCCGCTTCCGCGGCCCCGAAACGGGCCTGCGTATGCCGCACGGCATCTGGTGCGACTCGAAGGGGAACATCTTCGTCGCCGAGCTGGGAGAAGAGGGCAACCGCGCGCGCAAGTTTGTAAGGGTCTGAGAATTCACGAACTAGAGCCGAAACCTGATTCCGGCGCCAAGCCGCTGGAAATTCCTGAAAAGAAGCCGGAACAAACGGCAAATCAGTTGCTATCAACGCCCTCCAGGAGACTAGAATGAAGATCCTCATCACCGGCATCAGCGGTACCATAGGCACCTTCCTCGCGCCCGCGCTGGGTGGCGACCACGAAGTGCACGGCATCGACCTGAGACCGTCCGAATGGCCCAATTCGACCCAGGCCGACCTGTGCGACCCCGCCGCGCTGCCGCCGGTCTTCGAGGGAATGGAAGTCGTCATCCACCTGGCCGCCGAGCCACGCCACGAGCTCGAAATCGGCTGGGAAGAACTCACCAACCCCAACCTCGTCGCCACCGCCCGCATGTTTGACGCCGCCCATGACGCCGGTGTGCGTCGCGTCATCTTCGCCAGCTCCATGCATACCATGGGCTGCTACGAGTTCGACGAACCCTACGCCTCAATCGTCTCCGGCCGCCTCGAAGGCCTTGACCCCGCCTCCATCCCCCTCGTCAAAGGCGACGATCCCGGCAGGCCGGACAGCCGCTACGGCGCAACCAAAATCTTTGGCGAATCGCTAGGCCGCTACTACACCGAGGGCGCCAACATCGACCGCCCCGACGAACGACCCATGGAGGTCATCTGCGCCCGGCTCGGCACTCTACCCGGCTTCGACCGGCCGGAACAGGACTATCGCTCCCTCGTCAGCTGGTTCAGCCATCGCGACGCCATCAGCTTCTTCCGCGCCTGCGTCGAACGGCCCAACATCAGCTACGAAATTCTCTACGGCGCATCCAACAACACCTGGAAAATCTACGACACGCCTTACGCCTGGGATCTGCTCGGGTTTGTCCCCCAGGACAACGCTTCTGAGCACTGGCACAAGGACTAGCAAGGGCTTGGCCTTTGCTCCCAGCCGGCTGCCGCTCCCGCCTCCGACAGCAGGTCACTGCCTGGCGCGCCCTGCGCACAGCGGAGGCTTCAACCACCTCTCCGAACTTGCCCCTTTTTCGGGGTGCTTGACAACAAACTCTTCCCGCATATAATGGGCCCTGACCCACAAGGAGAACTTAATGAAAGTCCTCATTACCGGCATCAGCGGAACGATAGGCACTTTCCTCGCGCCCGACCTCAGCCGCGACCACGACGTCTACGGCATTGACCTCAAACCGTCTGACTGGCCCAACTCCTCCCAAGTCGACCTCTGCGACCCCGATGCCTTGCCGCCTGTCTTTGAAGGCATGGACGTCGTCATCCACCTCGCCGCCGACCCCCGCCATGAGGTCGAAATCGGCTGGGACGTTCTCACCAACCCCAACCTGATCGCCACCGCGCGCATGTTTGACGCGGCCCACGACGCCGGCGTCCGCCGCGTCATTTTCGCCAGCTCGATGCACGTCATGGGCTGCTACGAGTTCGACGAGCCCTACGCTTCAATTGTCTCAGGACGCCTCGACGGCCTCGACCCGGCCTCCATCCCCCTCGTCAAGGGCGACGACGACGCCAGGCCCGACAGCCGCTACGGCGCAACCAAGGTCTTCGGCGAGTCCCTGGGCCGCTACTACACCGAGGGCGCCAACATCGACCGCCCCGATGAACGCCCGATGGAGGTCATCTGCGTCCGACTCGGCACGCTCCCGCCCTGGAACGCCCCGGGGAAGGACTACCGTTCGCTCGTCAGCTGGTTCAGCCACCGCGACGCCAAGGGCTTCTTCCGCGCCTGCGTCGAGCGCCCCAACATCAAGTACGAAATCATCTACGGTGCGTCCAACAACACCTGGAAGATTTATGACACGCCCTACGCCTGGGACCTGCTCGACTTCATGCCCGTCGACAGCGCCGACGACCACTGGCGCAAGGAGTAACATTCATCCCTGCGCGCCGCACTCGCGCGCGACACCGGAGGACTGCTGATTATGACAGTTGGATATGGCGACTTTCGCTATGAACTGGACGATTCCTGGCCGTCAGTGCCCGAAGGATGGTCGCTCGGTTCAGTGCCCGATGTGGCAGTCGATTCCCGCGATCGCGTCTTCGTCTTCTGCCGCCACAAACACCCCGTCGTCGCCTTTGAGGCCGAGACCGGGAATTTCATAACCTCCTGGGGTGAGGGCGAGTTCACCGAGCCGCACGGCATCTTCATCGACGCCGAAGACCACATCTGGGTCACAGACCGCCAGGAGCACGTCGTCACCAAGCACACGCAACACGGTGAAAAGCTGCTCGAGCTGGGCCGCCGCGGCTGGGCCATGATGACGGTAACGCCCTACGGAACGACACTGGACCCGCCCTTCAACATGCCCGCCGGGGTGGCCATCGCCAGCGACGGCAGTATCTTCACCGCCGACGGTTACGGCAACCGCCAGGTCCACCGCTTCTCCGCTGAGGGCGAGTTGGAAATCTCGTGGGGGACCTCCGGCATTGAGCCGGGCCAGTTCGCGCTCGTGCACCAGATCGGCATCGACTCGCAGGATCGCATCCTGATCTGTGATCGGGAGTCCAGCCGCATCCAGTTCTTCGACCACGAGGGCGAGTTCATCACCATGTGGGAAGACGTCAACGGCCCCGGCGATGTCTACTGCAGCCCCGACCAGTTGATCTATGTCGCCGAGCAGGGCGGCTCGTTGGGCAAAGGCCCGGCGCCGATCGGCGTCTCCATCTTCCACGAATCCGGGGAGCTGGTCGGCCGCTTCCGCGGCGAGGAAACCGGCATGTCGATGCCGCACGGCATCTGGTGCGACTCAAAGGGAAACATTTTCGTAGCGGAGCTGGGCACCGAAGGCAACAAGGCCCGCAAGTTTGTAAAGGTCTGACAGGGAACGACGCCGAACTGCATCTGGTCCTTAGCCTGAATAAGCGTGTGAGGCCGGGCTGACTCCTTTCTCCAGGGTAAGTTTGCCTGGTCTGACGAGGGAAAAGCGAGCCGATGAACGCAACTGCACCGCCGTTAGCCGGTCTCTGCACCTATGCGCAGGGCGGCGAGCCGGGCTACAGTGTCGAACGCACTGTCCAGTTGCTGCGGCGTTATCTGTTTGTCGAAAGCCAGACGATGCGCTGTCTGGTTGCCCATCTCAACGCTGTGCCCGAGTGGGAGGTGAAGTGCGGCCTTTCGCTCCACCTGTGGCAGGACGCGGAACATTGCACCTGGCTGCGTAACCGGGTCAAGGAGATGCGTACACCGCCTCTCCATCTGGACCGCGTCCCTGACCCTGCCCTGGACGCCTTCTTCCAGGAACTGATCCGGTCCTCCACCACGCTTGAACTGCTGACCGGCGTAAACCGGGTCCTCAAACCGGCCAGCATCGCGGCAATGCAGCGCCACTTGTCGGAAGCCAACCCGCTGGTCGATCAACCTACGCGGCGCCTGCTCAGGTTCATTCTACTTGAAGAAGAAGAGCAGCTCGCCTGGGGCGATGCCACACTGCGCCGCCTGATCAGTGAAGAAGATACCGAACCAAGGGAAAGTTGGGCCGCACATCTGCGGGCCTACCTGGATGCCGCCGGCGGAATCGACGCCGATAGTGCTTCCGCAACCGAGAACGAGTTGCCGCCGGCTCGTGCCCAAGAGCCGTTCGACCCAATCCGTACACCGCAAAGAGATGAACGCTTTACCAGGGTGTGGCATTCGCGCGGGCGGCTCCCCGCCAACGCCGACATCTCCGCCACCGAGCGCAACTGGTTTCAGCTGTACATGCGGCTGACTGAAATGCACGTCCCCGAACTGATGGCACTGATTATCTACGACTGGGGCGACCAACCCTGGGAGTTCTACCACGACATGGCCCGCCAACTCTGGGATGAGGCGCGCCACGCCATGATGGGCGAGATCGCATTCGAGTCGAGCGGTCTGAATTGGGCGGAGGTTCCGCACGAAATCAGCTTTGGCGAATTCCCCAATACCCAACTCGAGCCCGCCGACCGGCATTGCCTTCTGTGGGGGATCGAACAGGGGCTGATGAAACCGGACGGGAAGCAACTTGAGTACAAGGTTGCCCGCGAATCGGGCGACCCGCTGTCGACTGCGTTCCAGGACTTCGATTGGGCTGACGAGGTACTGCACGCCCAGATTGGACGCAGATGGCTGCTGCCGGCCTTTGAATCGATGGAGGCAATGCAGCAGCGCTACGAGGAGGTCCTGGCGCGCTTCCAGGCCATCCTCGACCAGGACCAGGCGCTCCCCAGAGCGGAGTGGTGGGATGCCTTTTATCGGCAGATTCCTCGACAGGGAGAGCGCCAGGCTCAGGCCTCGGACTGACGACGTGTCAACTGTTGTGGGTGAACGGACGTTTCGAGAGAATCTCTCGGGCACGAAACCTGAATACTAACCAGAGGTGAATCCATCCAAAGGGCCCACAGATGTTTTCTCATTTCCACAAAGGAGGGAAAGAGATGAAACGGACCAAGTATTCGTGGCTGTTGGGAATCGTGATGGTTGTAGCTCTTGTGCTTTCTGCCTGCGGTGCCCCGGCAGAACCGGCGGCCCCGGCCGAGGAGGCCGCGCCGGCAGCCGCAGAGGAAGAGGCCGCGGGGCCGGCCGAACCGCCCCAGATCGTACCGATAGAAGGGCCGGAAGTGATCCTCGACCCGGCCATGTTCCCCACCGAGTTCAGCGAAGCACCAATGCTGGCCGAAATGGTGGCCGCCGGCGACCTGCCGCCGGTGGATGAACGGCTGCCCGATCCCGAGGACATCTACGTCATCAAGCCGCTCAATGAGATTGGCAAGTACGGCGGCACATGGCGACGAGGCTTCACCGGGCCCGCCGACGGCGAGAACCTGATGCGCATCAACTCCTCGTCCCGTCTGCTCACCTGGAACTACGACGCCTCCAAGATCATTCCCAGCCTGATCAAAGACTGGGAGATCAACGAGGACCACACGCAGTACACGCTCCATCTGCGCCGCGGCGCCAAGTGGTCTGACGGCCACCCATTCACCGCCGAAGACATCCTCTTCTGGTACGAGGACGTCGCGCTGAACGAGGAGATCTGGCCCACCCCGCCCAATGAGATGGTGATCGGCGGCGAAGTCGGCCTGCTGGAAGAGATCGACGACTTCACGGTGCGCTGGACGTTCGCCTCGCCCTATCCGCTATTCCTGGACATCCTCGCCGGTCACAACGCTGTCGGCGTCGGCCCGGACACGGAGGGAGCATGGAACGGTGGCGGCTACATGCCCAAGCATTACATGAGCCAGTTCCTACCCGCGTACTCCTCCGAAGCCGAAGTGACGGCCAAGGCCGATGCCGAAGGATTCGACAGCTGGCTGGAGATGTTCAGCTATATGGCCTATCTGCCACACAACCCCGATGTGCCGACGATGGGGCCATGGAAGACGGTTACACCCGTCAATGAGGCCGTCTGGTCCGAGGTCCGCAACCCTTACTACTGGGCCGTTGACACGGAAGGCAACCAGCTGCCCTATATCGACGAAATCGTCGTAACGCTGGCGCAGGACAGCGAGGTACTCGCGCTGCGCGCCATCGCCGGCGAATACGACCACCAGGCCCGCCACATTTCGATTTCGAAACTGCCCGTCTTCCTGGAGAACATGGAGGAGGGCAACTACCGCATCGACATGAGCCGCGCCTTCTTCCACAATAACGTCGTCAGCTTCAATCACAGCTACGACGGCGACGCCGAAATCCAGAAATTGATCCAAAACCGTGACTTCCGCCGCGCGCTCTCAATGGGCATCCGGCGTGACCAGATTAATGAGGCCATCTTCCTCGGCCTCGGCGTACCCGGCTCGGCCATGATCGCCGCCAGTCTGCCCTCCACGCCCGGCGAGGAGTACGTCGAAAAGTGGGCCACCTTCGACCCCGACCAGGCCAACGCACTGCTTGACTCAATCGGCCTGGAGGCCAAGGATGACGATGGCTGGCGCCTCCGACCCGACGGCTCCGGTGACCGGTTGCGCATCGAACTTGCCGCTCCCGCCAACATCGGCTGGGAATGGGACGGCATGCTCGAGATGATCAAAGACCACTGGACGGCGATCGGCGTCTGGGCCGACCTCAAGATCCAGGAGCGCAGCCTGTTCGAGACCGAATCACGCGCCAACAATCATCAGCTCGCAGTCTGGACCAACGGCGGCTCCTCGGCTCTCTGGCTGTACCCGCGCCACGTGCTGCCGGTCAACCTGGTCGAAGCCTACATGGGGCCGGACATCGCCCGCTGGTACAACAGCAACGGCGAGGAAGGCATGGCGCCGCCCTATCCGGAAATGGAGCGCGCGCTTGATCTCTTCCGCCAGGGCTACGGTGTCGGCGGCGAAGAACGTAACAAGCTCGCCCAGGAGATCTGGTCGCTCGTCGTCGACGAGGTCTGGCAGATCGGCACGGTCGGCCAGGGCGCAGGCATAGCTGTTACCAGCAACAGACTGGGCAATGTGCCGCGCAACCAGTGCCCGGCCCAGCACTGCCGCACGCCCGCAACCAGCCATCCACCCACCTACTACTTCAAAGACTAGTCAAGTCTGAATCTCAGGCCTGTGGTCAGGGGTCACCCCCCTGGCCGCAGGCCCCCGACCGCCGGAGCGCTCCATGCTCGCCTACGCCGCCCGGAGACTCGTCCTCGCCGTCTTCACCCTGTGGACGGTCACGGTGCTCTCATTCATCATCATCCAGCTGCCACCGGGTGACTTTGTCGACGCCTACATGGCCCAGCTGTCAGCCACGCAGTCCAACGTCTCAGAGCAGCACTTCGAGTCCCTGCGCCGCCAGTACGCGCTCGACAGACCGATGTACGTGCAGTATCTCAAATGGATGAGCGGCGTGTTCAGCGGCGATTTCGGCACCTCGATGATGTGGCGCAAGTCGGTGCTCGACGTGATCGGCGACCGCCTCGCCATGACCATGGTGCTGTCTATGGGCGCGATAATTTTGACCTGGGCCATCGCCTTGCCGATTGGCATCTACTCAGCCGTGCGCCAGTACTCCATCGGCGACTACGTCTTCACCTTCATCGGGTTCGTCGGCCTGGGGGTGCCCAGTTTCCTCCTCGCCCTCGTGCTGATGTATCTCGGTTTCACCCTCTTCGACTCAGACATCGGCGGGCTCTTCTCTCCCGAATACCAGTTGGAGCCCTGGAGCTGGGGCAAAGTGAAGGATCTGATCTATCATCTTCCCCTCCCTGCCATAATTATCGGCCTCAGCGGTACCGCCGAACTGATCCGCGTGATGCGCGCCAACCTGCTGGATGAGCTGCGCAAACCCTATGTGATCACTGCCCGCGCCGCCGGCATGTCGGAGCGCAGCCTCGTACTCAAGTATCCGGTGCGCGTGGCCCTGAATCCGTTCGCCAGCACCGTCGGCTATCTTCTGCCCTATATCTTGTCGGGCAGCGTTATCGTTTCCGTCGTACTGGGCCTGCCCACGCTCGGCCCGCTGCTCCTGGGCTCCCTTGTCGCCCAGGACATGTTCCTGGCAGGGACAATCGTCATGATGCTCGGTGCCCTGACCGTCATCGGCACATTTTTATCCGACCTGCTGCTGATGTGGATCGACCCGCGCATCCGTTTTGGAATGGTTCAATAACCGTAAGCTAGCGGCGCGTGCCGGGGCGCCGGTTCCCACCCACCTGGACGCGCCGCGCATTGCAGGTGAACTGTGGCCGAAGAACACGTTAATTCCGACAGCGAGGAACGGATCTTCGTTGCCGGTCAGATGCAACTGATGTGGTGGCGCTTCCGCAAGCACCGTGTGGCCGTGGTGGCTACCTTTGTCGTCGTCGCATTCTATGTCGTCGTACTGGCAGCCGACTTCCTCGCCTACACCGATCCCAACACGACCGAGGCCTACCGTTTGCTGATGCCGCCCCAGCCCATTCGCTTTTTCGACAATGGCAGCTTCCGACCCCATGTCTACGCCGTATCCGGCAAGCGTGACCTGAAGACCTTCAAACGCGTTTACGTGGCTGACCCCAACAATAAACTGACAGTGCGCTTATTCGCCCGCGGCTACAAATACAAACTCTTCGGGTTCATCGGCACCGATCGCCATCTGATTGGCGTCGAGGGCGCCACCGCCGCGGAGTCCCTCTTCCTGCTTGGCACGGACGAAAAGGGGCGTGATGTCTGGTCGCGCATGATGGTCGCTACGCGCACTTCGCTCACCATTGGCCTTGTGGCAGTGGCGCTAAGTCTCGTGCTCGGCGTGTTTTTGGGCGGGATTTCAGGCTTCTATGGCGGCGCGATTGACTCCGTCATCCAGCGCCTCATTGAGATACTGCGTTCGATTCCCACCATCCCGCTGTGGATGGGGATGGCCGCCGCCTTTCCCAGGGAGTGGAGCGTCGAGCAGATCTACTTTGCCATTACCATTGTCATCGCCTTGCGCGGCTGGACAGGGCTGGCACGCGAGGTGCGCGGCCGCTTTCTTTCCCTGCGTGAGGAGGACTTTGTGACAGCTGCCGATTTGGCCGGTTGCAGCCGCAAACGCATCATTTTCCGGCACATGATACCCTCCTTCCAGAGCCATATCATCGCCGCCACCACTTTGTCCATCCCGGCCATGATCCTGGCGGAGACCGCGCTGAGCTATCTGGGATTGGGTCTGCGCCCACCGGCCATTAGTTGGGGCGTCATGCTACAGCAGGTGCAGAATGTCGAGGCCGTCGCCCTGTCACCCTGGCTGCTGGTCTCGGCCGTCCCGGTGATTGTCGTGACCCTGGCCTTCAACTTCATGGGCGACGGTCTGCGCGACGCTGCCGACCCCTATGGCATTTGAGAAGTAAAACTCTCTAATGATATTCCCCACCCGCCTCCAAAGTCATGCAAGATGACCGCCAACCGATTCTGTCGGTACGCAATCTGAAAACGAGCTTCTTCACCGACGAGGGTATCGTCCGCGCCGTGGATGGCGCCAGCTTCGAAGTTCACCTCGGCCAGACCCTAGGCATCGTTGGTGAGAGCGGCTGCGGCAAGAGCGTTACCGCGCTCTCCATTCTCGGCATCGTGCCCCGTCCCGGCCGCATCGTCGAAGGGGAAATCCTGCTGCGCCGCGAAACGGAAAACGGCCAGTCACAGGAGGTGGCGCTGACCTCCCTCGGCGACAGCAGCAGCGAGATGCGTGCAATCCGCGGCGCCGAGATAGCGCTCGTCTTCCAAGAGCCGATGACCTCGCTAAGCCCCGTTCACACGATCGGCAACCAGATCATCGGCGCCGCCCGCCTGCACCGCAAACTCACCAAGCAGGAAGCCAGCGAGTTGGCGGTCGAGCTGCTCAGCCTGGTAGGCATTCCCCGGGCCGAGGGGGCCATTGACGCCTATCCGTTCCAACTCAGTGGCGGCCTGCGTCAGCGCGCCCTGATCGCGCTCGCACTCTCCTGCGACCCGAGGCTTCTCATCGCCGACGAACCCACGACCGCCCTTGACGTGACCACCCAGGCCCAGATTCTCGATCTCCTGCGCTCCCTCCAGGAACAGAATGGGATGGCCATCATGCTGATCACCCACGACATGGGCGTGATCGCGGAGATGGCCGATCAGGTGGTGGTGATGTACCTCGGCCGCGTGGTGGAGGAAGGCCCCGTGGACACCGTCTTCGGCGAATCGAAGCACCCTTACACACAGTCCCTGCTGCGCTCGATCCCCAGCATCCACTCGACGCCCAAAGTACAACTGCCCACCATCACCGGGACCATTCCTCACCCATATAACCGCCCGGCCGGCTGCCCGTTCCATCCCCGCTGCCCGGACGTAATCCCGGGCGTCTGCGATGTACATGAACCTGAGCTGCAATCTGTAGGAGATGAACACCTGGTGAGCTGTTTCCTCTATCATCCGGTACCTGAACCCAGCTCGCAGCGATCTGAAGCGACGACCGGTTAACAGTTACAGTCCGTAGACGATTGTTACAATGGAAAACGATAACGTACTGCTGGAGGTCAATGGACTGAGAAAGTACTTCCCGATACGGAAGGGCTTCCTGCAACGCGCGGTGGGCCAGGTCCGCGCCGTGGACGGCATTGACTTCCACGTTTACAAGGGGGAGACTTTCGGCATCGTGGGAGAAAGCGGTTGCGGCAAGACGACCGCTGCCCGTTGCATCGTGCGCGCGCTTCAGCCTTCGGCCGGAGAAATCCACTTCCGCGCCGACGGCGGAGAAATGACCGATGTCGCCAACCTGTCGAGGGACGAACTGCGGCCCTTGCGGCGGCACATGCAGATGATCTTCCAAGACCCCTTCTCCTCGCTGAACCCGCGCATGACCCTGTTCGAAATTATCGGCGAACCCCTGCTCGTGAACGGGGTAGCGGACCGGCAGAAGCGAATCGAACGGGTGGAGGAACTGCTCGCCCTGGTGGGCCTGCGACCCGAGTTCCTGCAGCGCTTCCCTCATGCCTTCAGCGGCGGCCAGCGCCAGCGCATCGGCATCGCCCGCGCCCTCGCCCTCAATCCGAGCCTGATTGTCGCCGACGAGCCGGTCTCCGCGCTCGATGTATCTGTACAGGCGCAGATCCTGAACCTGCTGTTGGAGTTGCAGGGGCGCCTCGGCCTTACCTATCTGTTCGTAGCCCACGACCTCAGCGTCGTCAAACATATCTGCGACCGAGTCGCCGTCATGTATGTCGGGCGCGTCGTCGAGACTGCGGAAACGCAGCAGCTCTTTGAATCACCCAAACACCCCTACACCGAAGCCCTGCTCTCCGCAGTGCCCCAGCCGGACCCGACCCTCCGCTCGCAGCGTATTATCCTCGAGGGCGAAGTAGCCGACCCCGCCAACCCGCCGTCCGGCTGCTACTTCCACCCCCGCTGCCGCTACGCCGTCGACCGCTGCCGCGAGGAAACCCCCGAACTGGAGGAGGTCGCGCCCGGCCACGCGGTGAGTTGCCACCGCGCACTGGAGCTGGACCTGGCCGGAACCCTGGACGCGCCCGTTCCACAGACGGCGCACCCGTAGCCGGTCTGGAAACCCTCTTATTCCAATTTCGCCTGGCGATTCTTGTCGGTGTGGACTGCTGATTCGAGGGAGAAGGTGTGTGTGGTAATCCCTTTCCTCAAAGCGACTTCACGTCAGATTTTCGGCGTCCAGCCTTCGTCCACTGTCAAAGACACGTACATGGTCGGATAAGGGCCCAGCATG
This sequence comes from Caldilineaceae bacterium SB0664_bin_27, assembly GCA_009838625.1. GTDB lineage: Bacteria > Chloroflexota > Anaerolineae > Caldilineales > Caldilineaceae > Bin5. The sequence continues at coordinate 28,040 of VXRG01000080.1, read as the reverse complement.
GCCCGCGCCTTGGCGATGGTCGACTCGCTGTGGATGTACTTGGAGGGCGTCTCCTCAACGCCCAGTCCCACTCTCATTTGAACACTTACGCCCGGTAGGCTTTGATCATATCGATCAGTAAGGCAATCTGCGCGCGGCCTCCGGATGCCGGCGTGCGCGGCGTCTTGCCATTTACAATACAGTCGTGAAAGTGAATCAACTCCAGCTTGAAGGCCTCCTCGTATGAGGCAGTGGTCGTTGACTCGCGGAAATGTTTCCCATCCATGCTCCACTCCTCGACCACCGTGGCGGCGTTCTTCAGAAACGGGCTGGGAAAGACAATCGATACAATGCTGTCCGGCGCGTAAACGGTCATCCTTTCGTCGAAGAGACGCAGGTCCATGACTGCGGCGGTGTCAAGCAGACAGCGCAGATTGTCCGGATAGGCCAGGATTGAGGCGAAGGCCCCGCCCCCATCCCAGATTTCGGTGGAAACGACCCGCTCCGGCAGCCCAAAAGCACCGTCCAGAATGTAGACATCGTGAATCGACAGTCCCAACATTTTCCCATAGGCGCGCATGACCGCTTCGGGTTGGGCGCCGATCGCGCGTTGTAAGCTGTCCTGATGGAGCTGCTGCATCCTGTCCTTTTCGGCCGCGTCGACATCATCGACGCGCACGATGTCGTAGTGCTCCAGGAAAAAGTCGTTAGGGCCGATGATGTCGTAGAGGCGGATCAGATGGGGGCTCTGCATCTGCCGGATTCGCTCACGCCCGGCGACATACCCGGGATCGTATATTTTGTGATGGCCGAGCTGGGCAATGCAGCCGCTTTGCGCCTGCGCATCCAGGATCTCGTCAGCCTCATCCAGGTTGTTGCACATCGGCTTTTCGATGAAGATGTGTTTGCCGGCACGCAGCGCATCCGTTGCCGGCTGGGCGTGGTCGCGCGTCAGCACCATCACCGCATCCAGGTCGGCGCGGTCCAGCATTTCACGATGGTCGGAAAATGTGTGTCGGACTCCGTACCTGGCCGCGACGGCCTGCACCGTGCCCGGGGACAGGTCGCAAAGGGCCGCTATCTCGAACAGCTCCGGCAGTTCTGACAGATGCGGCAGGTGCATCACCTGTGCGACCATGCCGGTACCGATCAAACCGATTTTGACTGGCTTGTTTCCCACCTATCGACTCCTTCGCACGTCAAGAAAGTGACAACAGCAAACACCGCTGCGCATTTTGCTCGGAAACCCGGGGCTGAAGTCACAGCCGGTCTCAGAAAGCAGCCAGAAACGCCTCGACGCTGAGAGCATCCGGAACCTGGTCAAAATAGTAACGCGTCTCCTCTCCCTGGAAGCCAGGCGTCCACTGATCTTCCTCATCCTGCAGCAGATCGTCGACGAACTTGAAGCGCGTCCAAAGAGTGTCGGCTTCCTGCTCAGAGAAGCGGTCGGCAAGCGGCCTGCCCCACTGGAGAGTCATAGGATGTATGCTCGTTGCCCAAGTCCGTTCCTGCTCGGGCAGGCTGTCGAATTCGGGACTCTTGAGGTGATGGATACGCTTGGCGCTCTTGCTCAGAAAGATCGTGGATAGCAGGCGGCCTTTTTCGCCGCGTCCCGGATGAAGCCTGTCCAGTGCAGCCACGTAGGCGGTGCCGTCGCCGTCAACTGCGGCCCGCAACGCCGCCTCAATCAACTCGAACTTCCGGGTGCTACGCCCGTTCCAGCGCTTGAACGACTCCTGTGACTCTGTAGACAGATGTTCAAGGTAAGGCAGCTCCTTGTGCGTGGTGTACTCCGAAAAGCCGCCATGGATGGTGCGGCGCATCTTGGCGTTGTAGCGGCTGCCCCAGTGCAGCAAAGGCAGGATATAGACCACGCCATCACCAGCCGACAAGTGGGTCTGTACGGCGCCGGGCACAGGGGTACGTGCATCCGAATTCAGCGCCGCGTTCTCCTCATCCGTGTTGAGACGAGCATGGCTGCCGGGCACGACCCAGAGAACACTGTCATCGTACAGCGGCAGATTCCATTGCACGTAGCGCGGCCCGTTCTCCAGAATGTCGTCGGCGTAGCCCTGCAGGGGCGCGGTGTGGGGCGGATAGAAGTCGCGATGCCAGCCGCTATGACCGCCGGTCTCGTGGTCGCGTACAGGGTTGCACATCAGCATCATCTCGGTGACAGCCGCGTCATCCACGCCTAGCAGTTGGCTGCTGACCCCTTGCGTGTTCTCGTGCAGCCAGATCTCGACGGCGCCTACGGTCTGCGCATCGATCTGGCCGGCTAGCATCCCCAGATTGAGGCGGGGCTGGGCACTCGTCTCCCAGACGCCGCCGGGCGGATCATCCGGCCCCCTTTCGCGTGCCCATATCACCCTCTGCCGCTCGACAAGCTTTTCATAGGCCTGACGCAGGTCGTCCAGATCTTGCGGCGGAATGACCTGCCGCAGGATCACATAGCCATCTTCCAGAAACTGATCGCGGCTGAATTTCATGGCTTCTGCCTCTCCATCTTCGTCCCATGTAGCCGTTTCCAGACTTGAGTCCTGTTCGCGCTTTGAACTGTCAATCAACCGGCCAGATCAACTGATTACCCGGCAAGTCGTGTGCAGCTTTCGGCCTCTCTCTGAGATTTTGTCGTACTCCATCTGCGTCATCTCGATCGGCACGCGCTGGCCGAACCAGGGCAACGAGTAGCAGATCACGAGTTCCGGCCGCGCATGGTCAGAACGGTTGGGCGTACCGCGGTGGAGTGTACGCGGGTCCTGAATCCAGAGCGTACCCTTTTTCAGATCGAGACGGCGACGCGTGGGGAAATCCCCGGTCTCCAGGATCTCGTCGTAGCGGTTTTCCATCTCCGGATCAGCAAGATACTGTGTACATGGCAGTATCTCGAAACTGCCGTTTTCCTCATACGTGTCCACCAAGGGGAATTTTACCCCGAAATGGGGACAGACCTCGAGGCCGACGTGGGGCACCAGTTTGGAGATGCCCGCGTCGCGGTGCCACTTCTGAAACTCGCTGCCCGGATACGGGTTATTTGAGTGATAGCAGGTGATGCGGTAGTCCTGGGTTCCCCAGTAACGGTCCAGAAAGGCTAGCAAGACCGGGTTCTCGTAGATCTCCGGGTCGGCAAACGGCTGCTCCCAGGGGACGTAGAGGGTATAGCGGTTGACCACCTGCAGCCGCCCCTCGAAGACGAGACGATCATCGCTGCGTCCGTGCAGCATCACGCCGTTTTCCGGTTCGCCGTGCGCCCGTACCTGATCCAGATAGGGCAGAAAAGCTTCCCTGATCCTGTCGATCTTCTCGACCGGTATCAGGTCTTCGAAGAGTACATAACCGTTGATACGAAGCTCTGCCAGTTTCAGATCGAGGTCATATTTGGCTGACGATGCCAAGATCGGTTCCTCCATCGATGCAAAGATAAACGAACAAGGGGACAGCCGGGCCCGCCCTTTGGACAGGTTGCGATTGCCTCAGATCCAAGAGTCCTCAGTCAACCGGCACCCGGTAGGAAGTCTCCTCGATCCGCTCGTGGTCGGAAGCCCGGGCGTTGATCATCGCCCTCTCCGTCACCGGCAGATAGTAATGGGTTTCGGCGTGAAGCGAGATGAACCCCTCCGCGTAGGCAACACCGCCGGACATCCCGAACGCGCCGTCGCTGGTCTCGATGCGCTTGCGGGCATAGGCACCGCCATAGCCCTGGCTCACCAAACAGTCCAGGGAAGCCAGCTTCTTGTCCACCACGTCGGTGATGTCGATGAAAACGTCGTTGTAGTACCCCCCTTCGGATTGCCACACATTGCGCGGGATCGCAGCTGCGCCCGTTCCGAAGAAGAATACCTGAGCGACCTTGTGGGGGGGATTGCGATCGCCCGGATCGACCCCGCTTGCCAGCGCCATCGCATGCAGAACGATCTGCCCGGCGACAGCATGGGCGTTGGTCAGTCCGTCGCCCTCCTTTGGGAAGTGCGTCATAACGATGTCCGGTTTCAGCTGGCGAAAGAGCCGCGCCAGACGCCTGACGGCCTCGTCCGTAACGAGCAGGACGGCATCATCCGCGCCGAAAAAGTAAACGTCTTCAACCCCCAAGAGATTACACGCCTCTCGCGCCTCTTCCGCCTTCACGTCGGAACGCTCGGCCATAAGGGAGGCAAGCTCATCGGCGGGGGGTACCTCGCTGGCACGGTGCATCTCGTCACTGATGACCTTATCGTGGACGCGCGCACCGTGCGTGAGGACGACACAGCCAACATAGTCGCCGCGCGCCGCATGATGGGCCATCGTCCCACCGGATTGGTCGAAAATGTCGGCAGGATGGGCGCCGACCGAAAGAATTCGTAGCGACTCGGACATGGGTCATGCCTCCTGGTTGTTGTGGGAGCTCTGTTCACCCATAAGTATAGCCTACCAGCGCCTTGAGGGTTGAGACGTCATAAAAGTGCCATCGGGAAAACCCAGTTCAGCCCCCTGCCTTGCTCAAGACCCAATCCCCGGGCCTTGTTCACGCTTCAACCGGGTCTTCAAAATGGAACGAAAAAAGTTCGGCGTCGCGCAGAAAGAAGCGCAGTTTGCGCCAGTATGTCCGCTCTCCAGGCCCACCCCAGCGGGAGCCGGTCCCTGCCGGAATATCGGGACTTCCCGTCCACGTCACCGTATGTGAAACACTGTCTCCGGTAAAGGGGTCGCAGCTCTCTTTCAGGCAAGGCTCAAGCGGCTCGTCATACCTGTCCGCCACCTCCACCCGCACTGAGCCGCCCGGCGCGCAGCGGGCGTTGATCACCAGTTTCGTCCCCAGGCTAACGAGCGGCCTTGTCACGACCATACCCTCGCGATACCTGTTGGCAAACAACCCGGCGTACCCGTCCTTGCGCAGGGTCGCCAGCCCCAATCCGAACCTCGCGTTCAAAGGATCGCGCGCCTCCGGGTGGTCCAGGTTTTCCCGTGCGCCCGAAAGGAAAAAGTCATGGTGGTAGTTCGTCCCGCCGTGATAGAACCACAGCTCGTCGCCCATTTCGATTGGCGGACTCACCAGCGAGACCATGTAGGCGTCCCAGTAGCCCTCGCCGCGTGGCGCCAGGAACGGCTGCCGCTTGCCGGTCCGCCGCCAGCGCAGCCCGTCGCGGCTCATCATCAGCTGGACCTCCATCTCGTTGTCGACCGCCTGAAACACGCCGACCGTAGCCAGATGCAGGTTTCCGACTTTGAACTGCGCCATGCCGTAGAACGAGTCGTCCAGGTTGTCCTCCTCGTCGTCGGCCGCCGCCACCAGGACAGGCTCGCTCCAGTGCAAAAAGTCGTGGCTGCGGCACTGGAAGACCCGCCGCTGACTGTAGGCAGCGAAGTTGTGGGGTTCATTCGTGATCGTAAAGGAGCGGCGATTCCGCGGATTGCGCATGTTGACCGCGCCGGCCGCAACCATCATCACATGCCGCGTATTCTGCACAAACTCGCGCGCATATTCATCGTAGAAAAGCGCCGACACGTCGTCCAGCTTGGAGCCCAAAATACCGATCGAAGGCAGCTCGTCATAAACGGTCCAGTGGATGCCGTCAGGCGAGCGCGCGCACCTGATGTTGTGAAAGCTGGCGACCTCGTCATTGCGCATATGCGAAAAGAGCGCCCGAAAGCGCTCATCCGGCCTGGAGGGATGGGGGTCCAGCACGACGTTCATCGAATGGACCTGTCCGAAGTCGCTGTCGCCCAGAACGATGTTGGTCTTGTGTTCGTACAGTTCATAGACGCCCAGCTCCGGCTTTACCCAGTGGATCCCATCCTCGCTTTCGGCATAGAGCTGCCTCGAAAAGGTGCCAAAAGGGTTGTTGGGGATCGGTTCAGGCGCCGGTTTGCCGGCCATATCCTCATACCAGCACTTGAAAAGCCCGTCCTGCGGGTCGCGCAGCACGCAGTAGTTCGAATAGGTAAAGTAGGGCACATGCTCCCAGGGCCGGTCCTTGCTGATAAGGGGCGTATCCAGGCGTCGCTCGGGCCGGTGCCAGCGCCGAGTCACATCCTGCACCGACTCGATCAATACATTGTCCAGAAACGTCTGCGTAAACTCCTTCACATACAGTTGTGTGCTGTCCCTACTCAGGTCGCGCATGCTTCTCCCCTCCGGTTTTGCACCTGCCACAGGTCTTGCCAAGAACCGGTTGACAAACACAGCCACCGTTGACATGAATCCCCTGCCAGACCGTTCTCACCCTAAACAGGGATGCACACAAGAGTGAGTCAGGCGGCCGTTGGTTCTTCCGTCAACTTCAATTCTGGGGGTTAAATCTCTCCAAGAGACAGAAGGGGCTTGATGATGAAGTGCTCCTTGATCCAGCAGCAGAGGCAAGGAAACCATCAGAAAAATGGCGATCCAGAAAGCCAAGAGGGTTTTGAAGCGCCCGTTGGCGCAACACGCCATGCGGGTGAGGTCTATTGGCTTGGGGCCAACAGCAGAGAACGCTGGCTGAAGTTTCAGATGGGTAAGCAGCCTTCCGCCTATTCGACCTCAAGAGCCTGCACTGTCAGCTCCGGCACAAGATGAACGGAGTCAATACCGTCCATGACCGCCACAAAGTTAATGACATCGTCCACTTGAACTGTTTCGGTCATGTCGCGATAATGCAACACGATTTGGTCCTCATCGTAATTCCCCGCTGATTCGTCGCCCGAGACATACACCCACATTTCAACATAGGTTTCGGTCTCCGAGGCAATGTGCCCTATCTGTCCACGAAAATAGACGGTTTTGCCTTCGTTTTGATCGGCTTGGTCCAGGAGCGTGTCGTAGGAGATCGTCTCAGCCTCACCCTTCCACTCCGCAAAGGTAAGGGTTGGCACAGGCGTCACAGTAGGCTCACTTGACGAGGCATTGGCAGCTGAGGCGTCGCGGAGTTTCCCCTGGACATAGTTGAAATAAACTCCAAAAGCCAGGAGTACAATCAACCCTAGGGAGAGCATGATGGCTTTCCCCAAATTCGCGCTCTGGCCTAAGACTGTCTCTGGCTGCTGTTGTGGACCCATGAGTTGCCCCCTGATGGCACAGACAAAACGATAAACCGCCACCACAACCATAGATCAGCCGGCCAATAGCGAGACGCAACGCGCCCCATTTGCCTGCTGCCAATCGGCCACCCGATCAAGTTGCTGTGGTGCTGACGAACTACCCCTCGCACTATTCGAACGCCAAGGAGTCGGAGATGACAATCCTTGTCGAGGGGGTCACTTCAGAGTGGCTGTTGTGGAGCATTCCTTCCTTCATCATCCATTGTATCCAATATGTTGGAGGTACCAAACCATGTTCTTGTAACTGGATTTGGGGAGCATAAGGGGAAGGTGTTTCCAACAAAGCAAGCAAAAAATCGAATTTCAGATCGCATGGCCGATCCGCACACCATCGGTTGTGGCCTCGAAAATAAAACGGGAAGCGCTGGCAGCCCCAATCAGGTGTAACTCGGAAACCCTACCCTCCAGCGTAACGGCCAACGAGTTGCGAGGCCGGCTGCCGGCAGCAACGACAATTTCATCGAAGGGACCGACTGACCGCTCTTCATCTGTGAAGATGCTCCTCAGGGTCGCGCGCGACCCGTCAACTCGGGCCAGATCGAAACCGACAGTGAAGGTTACGCCTTGTTCGCCCAACCGCTGGCACAGCAGCGCCGCGTCCCGTTCCCCCAGGTCGGCGCCGGCCCGGGCCATCGCCGAGACGAAAGTGACCGACACGCCAGCGCAGCGCAGATGGTCCGCCGCTACAAAGGCCGGCGCATGCCCGTCGCGGTCCACGACCAGGACGCTTTTGCAACCATCCGCGTTGCCTGCAAGCACTTCAGGAACAGTCAGGGCCTTTTTGTGGTAGCCGTCGACCCGCGCCCGGACCGACGTTGAGCCGGTCGCCAGGATCACCGCGTCCGGCTTCAGATCAAGTATGTTATGGGCCGTTGCCTCGACGCCTAACCGAACTTCGAAACGGCCAAGCCCTGCCTGCCGCTGATAGAACTCAGCGATCGTCGAGAATCCGCGGCGCAGCGGGGCCGCGCCCGCCAGCCAAACCTGCCCCCCGACCCGACTCCCTTTCTCCAGGACGATCACCTGGTGCCCCCGTTCCGACGCCGTAATGGCCGCCTCCATACCGGCCGGCCCGGCGCCGACGATCACCACCCGTCGACGCACTCGGGCAGGCGCCGGAGCCGCCCACTCTTTCTCCCGCCCTGTCACCGGATTGTAGATACAGCCGACCGGGCCCTCACCCCCGTCGCAGCAGAACTGACAGCGGATGCAGAGCCGGATCTCCTCCTGCCGCCCCTCGCGCAGCTTGTTCACAAAATGGGCGTCAGCGAAATGGCCCTTGGTGATGCCGACCACGTCAAGGCAGCCCTCCGCCAACGCAGCCTCGGCCGCCTCCGGCGTGACGATGCCCCCGGCATGGAACACGGGCAGATCGATCGCTCTCCGCACCCGGGCGACCCGCTCTAGCTGTGCCGCTTCCGGCATATACAGTGACCCGGTATGATGGACCGCCCCGCCGACGGTGAGGCTCACGTAGTCGATCAATCCCCTGGACTGCAGAAGCTCGATAAGGCGGACGCAGTCCTGTTCGTCATAGCCCTCCGGGTGCATGTCATGCGCCTTCAAGCGCACGCCGACGACAAAGTCGTGTCCCACCGCCTGCCGCATCGCCGTCAGTGAATCGACGAGGAGGCGGGCGCGACCGCTGAAGCTACCGCCATAGGCGTCATCGCGAAAATTGCAGGCCGGGCTGAGGAACTGTGAGTAAAGATGATGCTGATGAGCGTGCAGCTCAACCCCATCGGCGCCGCCCGCTCGCGCCCGCCAGGCCGCCCGCCCACAACAGGCCGCCAGGTCCTCAAGCTCCTCCACCGACCAGGAGGCCACATGCTCCGATGCCAGTACGGGCGGATTGATGACGCCCGGCACCAGGCGCGCAACCGGCGCGCTTGGCATCGGCTCGCAGAACTCGGACAGATGCACCTGTGCCCCGCGAGGACAGAACTGGGCGATGAACTTGGCGCCATGTCGGTGCACTGCCTGCGTCAGCGTGCGGTAGGAAGCGATGAAGCGGTCGTCGAGGTTCTGAAAGTAGGCCGGATGGTCGCCTTCCCTGACCGAGGTTGCGCCCAGGGTAACCAGCGCGATGCCACCCCTGGCGCGCTCCTCGAAGTAGGCCCGGCATCTGTCGTTGGGCACGCCGTTGTGATGCATCCACGATGCCATGTGGCCGGTGCTGCAGATGCGGTTCCGCAGCGTCATGCCCTTGATCGTCAGCGGCGAGAAGATGTTAGGGTAATCTGTCATTGGCCAGTGGGAATGGTCCTGCACCTGGGCAACGATGCTTGAGGGAGCAGTTCAGTGCCACGCCAGTTCCCGGAAGTTGTGAACGCGATGAAAGGTCGCCAAGTCCGCATCGTGGTAGTGACCTGAATTCCTGCAAGTACGGGACAAAATCGCCAGGTCGCCACCGTCAACAACCATCGACGGATACATGAACGACTGACTCGAACAGGGAGCCATGGCCACGCAGCCGACCGGCAGCCAGTTCAGCCCGTCCATACCGGAGTAGAGCATCAGGAATCGTCTCTCTGCGTTAGGCCCGCGTTCCAACATCTGCGGCTGAGCGCTTGAAACAATGTTACAGGCCATCCAGAACAGCCGCGTGAGTTCATCATAGACGATACAGAACTTGGACTGTCCGCCCGGCCAGGGATAGTGCTGGTCGAACCGCAGGTGCAGGCCGGGTCCGTCACCCTCCAGGTCGAAAACCGCGGCAATGCCGGGAGTTGCTCCCGTGTGCTTGGGATTGACGCGGCAGGCGATCCGGAGATGCCCATTCACATCCATGACATTCCCCTCAAGATTCCAGTCATCAAACTGCTCCGGCTGGTGCTGGGCATGCGCGGATCTGAACTGCACCGCCGTCTGGTTTGCCGGAATGACCTGCGAAATGCGCCACGCGCCGGGATCCAGCAGGTCTTTCGAGAGGTCCGCCGCAATCGCAACCGTCGCCTTGTGCTTCCGGTCGAGAACCCAGTAAAGTTGGCCGTCTCGGACCACCATATTCGTCTGGCAGTTCCAGAAGGCCCCCTCCAACACTTTGACAGCATCGGTCCAGGATTCCCCCTCATCAACGCTGCGCATGAAATAGACGTCCTGGTGCTGGCGGGGCTGCGTAAACATGTAGAGTTCGTCGCCGAGCACAAACGGGGTTCCTTCAGCAAAAGGCAGGTCGGGCAGCCGTTGCCAGCTGCCGCCGCCGTCCGCGCTGCGAGACATCATCAGGTGGTCCGGTCCTACCCTTCGTTGCCAGCAGGGGGCCGCGACAAGAAAATGACCGCTGGGCAGGCGGGCCATCCCCGGGTCGTGGATAAAGTACTTCACATGATCGGGAACTTCGGCCGCGATGGTGAAGTCTTGCGCAAGTGGCGGCGAGAATGGATTTCGGGCCGGAAAGCTTGAAGACGAGGATCCAACGGATCCTGCCGTAGAAGGCGCGGCTGAGACGAACACACACCAAGGCACGTCCGGTGTGAGTTCCAGTCCAGGCGAGCCAAAGTCGATGCGCTCGTTTTCCCGCAGCCGTTTCTGATAGACCGAACAGTCTACGGCTCTACCGCCGCTGGTTGCCCGGACAAGGGGAACGGCCGCCAGCCGAAATCCCAGACGTTCGAGCTGCTCTGCCCGGGTCGGCCTGCCTTGTCCGCCCCCAGGCGTGATGGCATAGGCGACACCCGGTTGGAGGCAGACCTTGCGCGTCCCCAAAAGGCTCGAACGAATGAAGGTCCTCCCGGACAGCGCCTCGGGCAGCTTGGCAATCTTGAAATCCGCATCAAGGAAGAGCCGCGCCCCTTCCTCCAGCGTAGCGGTCTCCCATTCCAGCGGCTCCAGCAGGGCCGGCGCGCCGTCCAAGAGCGGTTCACCGCCGTGAACTGGCCGCGCCTCGGATGATTTGGAAATGGTTGCCTCCTGCAGTAATGTGCCGCCTGAATAGGGTTGTGCCCGTCCAAAGGGTTAGATCGGCCAGATCGCGTCCATCTCCCACGCCTCAAGAGAGTGGAGTGTCGCATCGCCGCCAAGTGAGAAGATCTGCACGCCCAAGCTGTCAGGCCGCGCCGGATAGATTCGTTTGCCCAGGTAGTGGCCGCCCTGCGCAAAGACCTCCACTACACTGCGATCAACGAAGACCCGCAGCTCAATCGTCTCGCCGTATGAATGCGCGACTGTACAACGCTGCGACTCCCGATTCTTGACCTCCTGGCTGACACTTGAGCGAGTAACGTCCAGGACCAGCAACCTGTCAGGACCCAACCGGTCCTGCGGCTGTGTCGAATCATTGGGATTGACGTTGAAACGGATCATTGTCTGTTCTGCGCCGTCGGGCGAACAGCACACGCTCAGGCCAAACTCCTCGGCGGTCTCCCAACTGAAAACCGCCCGGATCTCCAGCCGGTTGCCGCGCACTCCGTCCAGCGTGATCGAGGAATCTCCGGCCAGTTGAATGTCGGACAGGCTCACTGGATTGCGGCGCAAAGCCTCCAGCTCTTCCACCGGGTTCAGGTGCAGCTCGCCCTCCTCACCCATGGTGAGCTCAATGGGCAGGCCCATGATCCCGGACCAACCCGAAGCCCGCTGGATGTAACCGTAACGCCCCTCTGAGAGCCGGCCGAACATAACGCGCCTGCCATTGCCATCCAGAAGCGTCTGGCACTCGTTCAGAATGCCGGTCCTATTGGAAAAGTTCGTCTCGCCGAAAGCCATGCGCCCATGCCGCTCTGGCGTGAACTTCCGGTTCGCGTAAGTCCCCGTGTAGTAGTGCGGCCCGCGGTGGTGGCTGGCAAAGAGCAGGACATGCCTGTCTCCCATCGGGAAAAAGTCCGGCACCGCGCAGTCCTCACCAACTTCCGTGTACTTTCCCCCTTCATAAAGGGGATGCAGGTACTCCCAGTGCGCCAGATCGTCTGACCTGTAGAGGAAGGCCCTGTCCGGCTTAAGACCTTCGTACTCCTCGCGGCTGGTGTTACCCGTGAGCGCATAGTAAGTGTCGCCTTCTATCCAGGCGCACGGGGCGCCGTCCACCGTGTAGCCGCTTCCGGGTTCGGGTGTCGGGATGACGGGGTTGGCTGGATGCTTTTCCCATTCGACCAGCAGATCGTCCTGGCTCGCGGCGAGGCAGATACCGCCCCGCACGCCATGGTAGATGATAGTAGGCACGACCTCCATGTTGACGAAGGCCGTGCCGCTGTAGCAGCCGTCCCGGTCATAACTGTCCACCGGCGCCAGCGCGATGGGCAGGTCCTGCCAGTGTACGAGGTCTTCACTGACCGCATGTCCCCAGTGAATCGTTCCCGTCGCCCCGCCGTGAAAGGCGGCGTCAGGGTTGTTCTGATAGAAGAGGTGATACCTGCCCTTCCAGAAGATCGTCCCGTTCGGATCGTTCAGCCAGTTGCACGGGGCCAGGAAGTGGTAGGCCGGTCGATACGGGTCGGACGCAAGTCTCTGACGGCTCTGGTCCGCTGTTTCCGCGACTGCTTTGGTCATCTGTCCACCTCGCCTGTCGGCTGAGATTGCTGCCGGACCCAGAGCATGGAAGGGCCGCCTGCAGTCCGGCGTCGTTGAAAAAATTGCGAGCACTCCCGCGGGAGTGCTCGCAAAGCAATGTCCCAGTTAACCGGAAGTCAAATGGGACGCAACTATCTACTGAGAATCTGCATCCGGATCCCAGATCCACCAGTTGGCCATATCGACCATCATCGGCACGATGTACACGCTCACATTGAGGTCGAGGTCTATGCCCTGAAGGCGCTTGCTCTTGAGCGCGATCCAGGATTCACCGATCAGATGCGGAATGAAGACCTCCTCGTTGAGGATGCAGTCGAGCTGCTGGAAATAAGGCTTCTGCGCTTCGATGTCTGTCTCAGCGAATATCTTCCCCCAGAGGTCCGCGGCTTCTTCTGCATTCGCGCTGTACTCATTCCAGTGATAGTCCCGCTCAACGTCCAGCGGCCAGTAGCCCAGGTCGACCGTTCCAACCATGTAAGGCTCGAGCACATAGGGATTCGTGCCCGGCCCCCAGTTGGCGATGGCAAAGTCGAATTCGGTGCCGCGCGGCCCTCTACCGTTGCGGTAGTCGGCCCAAGAGGACGCGTGGATCAGATCGACGCTGGTCTTGAAACCGAGCTGGGTGTAGGCCTCGTGCAGCATCACCGCGTAGTCGACGCGCATCTTGTTGCCCGGATAGACGGTGAGGGAAAGATTGTAGTCAGCGCGCTTGTCCGCGGTCATGCCGATCTCATCGAGCAGCGCCTTTGCCTTGTCCAGATCGTATTCGTACTCGACCAGATCGGGGCACTCGAACGGCGTCCCATGGAACCAGCTGTGGCGCACCACACCCAGCCCGTGCATCACGTTATCAACGTAGCCCTGGCGGTCTGCCGCGTGCAGCATCGCCTGCTTGGCCTTCGGGTTCTGCCAGAGGCCGTCGCCGGCATGCCAGTTCGGCGTCTGGATCCAGAAGCCCATCACGTTATCGGCGACCAGCACGTCGATGTCGGGATTATCCTGCAACCGGACAGCCTCCTCGGCCGGCGCCTCCCAAACGATATCCAGTTCCCCCTTCTCCAACATGATAATGGCGGTCTCGATGGGCGCGAACTTTACGAAGACGCGCTCGGGGCCGGGCTTGCCGCCCCAGTAGTCATCAAAGCGCGCGTACTCGACATACTGACCGGGCACATGCTCCACGAACTGGTAGGGACCGGTACCAATCGGACCAGTTACCCAGTAGTCGCTTGTCCCGGCGACCAGTTCATCCCTGTCCAGCGTTTCGAGTACATGCTTGGGCATCATCGGATGTTCGACATAGCCGAGGAATCCCGGGAAGAAGCTGGGGTCCGGGTCAGTCAGCACGAACTCGACAGTATAGTCGTCGACGATGCGGATGCCAGTTATCTCGTCGGCGCCCTCTTCACCCTGCTTGTAGGCGAACAGCCCTTCGACCCTCTCCGCTTCGGCTTTCAGCGCCTCCGGCGGCAGAATGCCGGGATCGTACTTCAGCTCGAAGGAATACTTGACGTCCTCGGCGGTGAAGTCCTCGCCGTCGTGGAATTTGACGCCCTCACGCAGATGCACCGTGTAGACAAGGCCGTCATAGGATACGTCGTATCCCGTAGCGAGGACGGGGATGAAGCTGCCCGTCGTCGTCCAGAAGAGCTCCTCCCACATCCAGGTCGTCACCTCGTCCCTCTTGATGTGGTGGAACCAGTCCTTGCTGCCGTCCCAGGAAGGTTGCCAGAAGTTAAGTGTGCCGCCGTACTGCCTCTCCGTCGGGGGCTCCTGCATCGCGGTCGCGGCGGGCGCCGTGTCCACAGGAGCGCAAGCCGTAAGTATCAAAGCCAAGGCGATAAACAAATTCACTGCTAGCAATTGCCGTTTCATCGTTTTTTCCTCCGGTCCTGTCATGAGCCCGTGCGGCTCGATTGATTTGTCCGTAAATTTACGAGAAAGCAGCGGCAACGACCGGTGTTTTGCTTCGCACCTCCTTTCGGCTCAGCCTGGTAGCTTCCAAGCCCTATGCAGTTCGCGATCCAAAGCGGGTCAAATGGGTAGCTTCTTTCTCTTCACTTCTCTTCACTCTCTCCTAGCCGGTCTCCATGCCGCGCGGATCGAGTGCATCACGAAGTCCATCACCGATGAAGTTGATCGAAAGCACCGAGAGCATGATAGCGATACCGGGGGGAACCCACAGCCACGGCACGCGTTCCAGGATGTTCAGCGTCTGGGCTGAACTCATCATGTTTCCCCAACTGGGCGTAGGCGGCGGCACACCGAGGCCGAGAAAGGAAAGACCCGCCTCCAGGAGAATGGCGCCGGCGACACCGAAGGTGGCGTGAACCACAAGCGGCGCCACCACCCCGGGCAACACGTGCCGCAGGATGATGCGGTAGGTCGGCAGACCAAGGGAACGGGCCGCGGTCACGTAGTCCATCTCGCGCAACGAAAGAATCTGGCCCCGCACCAGGCGCGTAGGCTCTGGCCACCCCATGATGCCGATGGCGAGCATCGAGTTGTACATGCTCGGACCAAGAATCGAGACCAGAAAGATGATAACGATCATAGTAGGGATCGTCATGACGACATCCACGGCGCGCATGATGACCCAATCAACTTTGCTGCCGTAGTAACCGGCGACCGCGCCCAGAAGAATGGCGATCGTCTCATAGATGCCCACGGCGACCAGGCCCACGCTCAGGGAGACGCGTCCCGCATAGATCAGGCGGGTAAAGACGTCACGGCCGAAAGTGTCGGTGCCCAGCCAGTGATCCTGGTTAGGCGGTTTACGATAGAGGCTCAACTCCTGCTTCGTCGGAGAGTGGGGCGCCACCGCGGGCGCAAGCACGGCGAGTGCCACCAGAATCAGCAACACACCGAGGCCGAGCATCGCCAGACGGTGCCGCGTAAAGCGACGCATCGCGCGCCTGGCAGGCGTATCGACTCGCAATTTTTGCCCGGCCTGCAGAGCGTTGGTCATGGGCCCTGCCCTCCAAAGCCGCACGAACCCGTGCGGATGGTCAGTTGTAGCGGATTCGCGGATCGACCACAGCGTAGAGAATATCGGCCAGCAGGTTGCTGGCAAGGACGGTCGTGGAGGCTATCAGGATAATCCCCATCAGGATTGGGTATTCCCGGTTCAAGGTGGCCTGCCAGCCCAGCATTCCCAGCCCCGGCCACTGGAAGATCGTCTCTATGATGATGGAGCCGCCCAGCAGGTGGCCCAGGCTAAGCGACGCGACGGTAATCATTGGCAGCAGTGCATTGCGCAGAGCATGGCGTACGACTACAACCCGCTCTCTCAACCCCTTTGCGCGCGCAGTCGTCACGAACTCCAGGTGCATCGTCTCCAACATGCTGGAACGCGTATAACGCGCCCAGACGCCGGCAAAGTAAGCGGCCAGGATGAACGAAGGCATGATCAGATGGTGAATCCGGTCCCACAGCGAGAAGGGCTCCCCGATTGTCTGCAGCCCGGAGGTGGGGAAAACGTCCAGTTTCAATGAAAAGACGTACATGGCGCCGAGAGCGAGGAAGAATGAAGGGATGGAGAGCTGTGCGAACGCCAGTACGGTGACGAGATAGTCGATCCAGGAGTACTGTTTGAGGGCCATGACGATCCCCATGGGAACGCCAACCAGGAGCGAAACGACGAAAGCTGTCGCCATCAGCAGCAACGTCGGTCCAATTCGCTGTTGCAGCAGCTCCATGACGGTGTACCCGCCGGTAAGGGGATAGCCAAGGTCGCCGCGAATCGCCCTGCTGAACCAGGCGACATAACGCTCGTGCCAGGGATCATTCAGGCCAAGGCTCTCGCGCGCCGCTTCAATCTCTTCGGCGGTCATCTCCAACATGGCCCGCTCGCCCAGCAGCATCGCCAGCGGATCGCCCGGAGCCAGCGCATAAAGCGCATAGACGATCACGGTTATGCCGAAGAAGATCGGGATCGAGACCAGGACGCGCTGGATGATGTACTTGGTCATGGCAGGTTCAGTCCCTGCGTATGAACGGTCTGGCTGGATTCCCCAACTCTCTGCGAAGCCGAGTCAGGTAGAAGCCTGCACCAATCATACTTCCCAGACCTCACGGAAGAGCCGCAGCCAGTTTCCCCCCAGAATTTTTTCAACGTCGCCGGCGCTGTAGCCGCGATCGAGAAGAGCCCCGGCCAGATTCGGCATTTCATCGGGCGACTCGAGGCCCAGTGGATAACGCAGGCCGGCGCGCTGGCTTCTCGACGTGTCAACGAACTTGGCCGGAAACTTCGTGCCCTGCTGTGATCCGATGTACCTCCCAAAGGACTCCGGCTGGTCCTGGGTGAAGTCGGTGCCGAAGCCGACGTGGTCGATGCCTACCCTGGACACCATGTCATCGATCGCGTCGATGAAATCCTCCAATTTGGATTCCGAGCCTGTGCGCAGGAAGGCTGCGATCGCCGTGGCTCCAATAACGCCGCCGCCTTCAGCCACGCGCTCTATCGCTTCATCGGTCTTGTTGCGGGGAACGTCGTAGTAGGACTTCGCGTTGGCGTGCGTTATCGCAACCGGCTTCGTCGAGGCCTCAATCGCCTCCATGGTCGAGCGGATGCCCACGTGGGAGAGGTCGATGAGGATGCCGAGCCGGTTCATATCCTCGATCGCGTCAACGCCAAAGTGACTGAGGCCGTCATCGCGGCGCTCGTAGCAGCCGCTCCCCAGCAGATTGCGCTCGTGGAAGGTCACCTGGATTATGAGCACGCCCAGAGCGCGGAACAGGGCCAGGCGGTCGAGATCGTTCTCGATTGGCGTGGCGTTCTGGAAGCCGAGAATGACCCCGACCTTGTTCTCGCGCTTTGCCCGGAGAATGTCCTCCACGGATTTGACCTGGAGGACCGTCTCTTCGTACGTCCTGAAACGTCCCAGCCAAGCGGCAATGTTGTCCAGCGTCTGAGTGTAGTTTTCCAGTGTGGCGACGGTGGCATTGAAGGCGGTAACGCCGCCGGCGTGCAGACTCTCGAACACAGCCGGGCTGTCCCAGTTGCTCACGTTCAGGCCGTCAATGATCAGCGCTTCCTGATAGAGCTCTCGGGCGTCCTCTGCGGATGATGCACTCATCAAGTGCTCCCTTAAAGTTTTAGTCTTGCAATTCTCGGAATCAGTTGCGCTGCATTCAGTTTCGACACGGCCGCAGGTTGCAAAGCGCTATGCTTGCGCCTTCTCGAATCGGTCGAGCCGAAACCGTTCGACCGGATAATCGGTTGTCCCGTCAGCAGCCAGGTCAGCCAGGATCTTACCCACCAGCGTCGAGAATTTGAAGCCATGCCCGGAGAAGCCGGCGCCAACAATTACATTTGGATTCCTGGGATGGGGCCCCATAAGAAAGTCCCGGTCCGGCGTCACGGTATACATGCAGGTCGAGCCTTCGACGTAGGAGAAGCCGCCAGCGGGCATGATGGACTCGAGCCACGCCTGCAGCTCATCTCGCTTGCACATGTCCAGGGTGCGGTCGACTTCAGAGGGAGCGTACTCCGCGCCCAACCCGTCGTCCGCGACCTTAAGGCCCGGGCCGTAGTCGGGGAAGCCGTAGAACTTGGTGTCGCTGTCTCCGTAGACGGGCAGCTCGCCGGGTTGGTAAGGGGCACTTTGTTTGGGCCGAAAGTAGAATTTCTGCTGGCGCGTCACGCGCAACGGGAGCGCGAGCTCCTCCAAGATCTCGGAGGCCCAGGGACCCGGGGAAATGATGAGCCGTTCGCAGCGATACTGTCCTGCGGATGTCTCGACGACGGGGGCGTCCCGGCTGAGGTCAACACTGTCGACACGTACCTGATCATGGATGGTCGCGCCGAAGCGCTCGGCCTGTTTCAGCTGCGCCAGCACACAGCGGCCAGCATCCAGAAAACCGGCTTGAGGCGTCAGGCAGGCAACGGACCTCGCGGGCAGTTGCAGTGCGGGAAAACGAGCCGTTACTTCCTGCGCCGTCAGCCGCTCATAGGGCCTCTTCAGCGCCTGCATAACGCCCATTCTCTCTTCGATGTTGTCGTTGCCGGGGCGGGCGAAGTAAAGCAACCCTGTGAGGTGGAGGAGTTTCTGCGCGGAGAGGGCTTCCAGCTCCTGCCAAAGAGGGAGCGCCGCTTCAGCGAGTTCTACGTAGAGGGCATCATCGTAGAAGTTGCGGTAGATCCTGGAAAAGCCGTGGGAGCTGCCCAGCGCATGGCCGATCTGAAACTGTTCGATGCCAAGCGCAGCCACTCCACGGCGAGCCAGATGGTAGAGGGCTGCGCTTCCCATACCGCCCAGGCCGACAACCAGGATTTCTGCGTCGCGCATAGTGTCTTTGGCCGATACCAGATAGGGAATCAGTGCCTTCCAGGTGGGAACCGCCGCCGAAGTTCTGGCCCGATTATATGCGAGGTAAGAGCACTGATCAAGTTGTCAAAAAAACCTGGTTTGCCAGTAAGTGGACGCGAATAGACTCTGGCCGACAGCGGTATCCCGGCGGGGCGTTACGGCAACTGTGGTGAGGGAGGGTTTGTAAAGTCTATCGATGCGCGTCAGGAAGACTCTGCATCCATCTCACTTATCGATGCCCAACATCCGACGCGTCTCGTCAATCGTGGCAACGCCCCGTCCCAGATCGTTGGCGATGCGCGCAATCCGCTCGACCATCTGCGCGTTGCTACGCGCAAGTTCGCCGCGCTGGTAGTGGATACAGTCCTCCAGTCCGGTCCGAACATGACCGCCAAGCAGCATTGCCATCACATTCACCTGGATTTCTTCGAGGCCCAGGGCGCACGTCTGGAACAGTGAATCCTCAGGCAGGTTGCGGACCGTGTAGAGGAAGCTGTCCATGCTCGTGTTGATGCCGCTCTGCTGCCCAAAGACGAGTTGCAGGAAATAGGGCTTGTCCAGGGCGTCGCGCTGAATCAGATAGTCAAGAATGTCCAGATGGCCCGGGTGGTAGATGAACACCTGCGGCTTGATGCCCCGTTCCCGAAGACGGTGCGCCGTGCGTTCGGAGTCGTCGAAGGTGGCGAGCGTGACCTTGCTCGGCCCGCTGCCGCCGCCCGTATATGCCGCGCCGCCGCGAAAGGTCATCGGGCCGGGGTTGAAGGCCATTATATCCGGACCGGCCTCGATCGGCGCAGATTTGTAATGGTGCGCCGTGCCGACAAAATCGCTGCCCTCGGTCGTCAGATCTGCAATCCCCTGCGAATTGTCGACCAGGATCTGCGGCGCCTTGGCGCGCATCATTTCATTGATCTCGCGATAGCGGCCCGCCTCGTGGGAGGCCTGGGTGGGGTCGCCCGCCTGGCGTGCGTGAATATGAATGATCGTGGCGCCGGCCGCGAAGACCTCGGCCGCAGCGTCGGCCTGCTCCTCTGCCGTAACCGGCATCGCCGGATTCTCGCTCTTCTGATGCCCACCGGTCACGACCGCACTGATGATCACGGGCGGCATGCCCTCGCTGATCCGACTGACATACTCGCGGTGATTCGTGTAATCCCAGGTGATGTCCATGTCAATACTCCTCAGTTGGGAACGATCACGCCCTTGATAAAGCCGTCCAGCTTGATTTCGCCCCCGGCCGCAAGTACTGCTTTCTCAGCTTCGGCCAGAGAAAAACAGTGCGTGACCATCTTCTCGATGGGATAGCGCCCCGACTCAACGATCTTGATAGCAGCCTGCACAGCAGGCGTGTCGTGCGTATTCACGCCCTGCACGCGCAGCTCCTTGACGGGAATCTTGCTGGGAACGATGGAAACCTCCTGCTCACCGGTGTTCGAGCCGACCACGACAGTGCCCATCGGCCGCGCCAGGTCAAGCGCGAGCGGAAACGAAGCCGTAGCCCCCGTCAGGTCCACGACCATGTCTGCCAGCACGCCGTCGGTGAGCTCAAGTACCGCCTCGACCGGATCATCCCGGTCAAGATTGATAATATGCGTCGCGCCGTACAGCTTGGACAGCTCGAAGCGGTGTTCATCCTGGCTCAGGCCCAGCACGATGATCTTTGACGCACCGGCCTCGTTGGCCGCCAGGATCGCGGCCAGGCCCTGCCCGCCCGGCCCGATGACCACGACGTTGTCACCGATGGCGGCACCGCCCTTTGTGCGCACCCAACGCAGGCCGTTGCCGATGTTAGCGCATGTCATGGCCGCGGCCTCGGCCGGCACCTCTTCGGCAATGCGATGCACGCGCGAGTTCGGCGCCAGATACATGTACTGGCTGTAAGCCCCCCACAGGTGGGGCGGCACGCTGGAGGGCGTCGTTCCTCCGTAACCCTGATGCTCTTTACAAAACCGATACTCGCCCAGCAAACACCAGCGGCAGTGCCCGCACCCGAAGAGGTGTTCAACGATGACCCGATCGCCGACCTGCACGCCCCAGCGCGCTGCGGCCCGGCTCCCTATCTCGCCGATGTGCCCGACAAGCTCATGCCCCATGATGAGGGGAAAACGCCGGGGATCGGTCCAGTTGTAGATACGGGGGTCGCTGCCGCAGACGCCGCACATCTCGACTCTCAGCAGGCCGTCGTCCTCGCCGATGGCGGGCAGGTCGAAGGCCTGAATCTCCATCTTTCGCGTGGTCAGGACAACGGCGGCGTTTACTTTGCTTGACAAGACAGACCCCCCTTCGCCGCGAAACAGCATTCAAATTGAAGGCACTGAAAGTCGTAGAGAATCAGGTTGTCGTCAGGTCGAAGATGACCTTCATCATCCCCTCCGCCCCTTCATCGATCAGCCTGTATGCCTGAGGGGCTTCCTCAAGCGAGAATCGATGCGTGATCAGACCGCTGACGTCGAGCCGGCCGGTGTGCAGGAGTTTGATGACCACGTTGTGCACACGGATGATGTCCCAGCGGCGATGATAGAGGCCGCCGCCAGGGTCTTCGGGAGGCAGTCGGTAGCCGCCGCTGCGCGAGTGGAGGATCTGCCCGGCGCTGCGACAGAACTCTTCGCCGAGATAAAGGTCATCAGCCGGTCCGTCGTACATTCCCACGGCAACGACCTTGGGGAAAGGCGTGCCGCAGTGCATGGCCAGGCCGATGCCGCTCGTTTGGCCGGAGCACTCGAAGCAGACGTCGGCGCCCGGCCCACCGAGAATGCGCTTCACTTCGCGCCCGACGTCTCCATGGTTGGGGTTGAAGGCATAGTCAGCGCCAAAGCGTTTCGCGGTTTCGAGGCGGTCATCGAGCAGATCGACGGCTATTACCGGGTCGGCGCCGGACAACTTGCAGAGCTGCATCGTCAGCAGGCCAACGACGCCCTGACCGACAATCACTGCGCTCTCGCCGATGCGCACCGGACCGACGAGGACGGCGTCCAGCGCGACCGTGCCCAGACTGACGAAGACATACTTTTCCAAGTCGTCGCCGGCAGGCAGCGCATAAGGAAATACGTTCACACCGACCCCGCGGGCCGTCGCCCCGACCTTCGCCAGATCCAGGTTGAAGTTCCGGGTCTCACGATGGTGCGCCGAGCCCATCACTACGTCACCGACCGCCAGCTCGTTCACCTCCGGCCCGACCTCCACCACACGGGCGACATCCTCGTACCCGTAGGTGAAGGGGTGCTGCATGGAGCGCCCTTCGGTTACGAAGCCGTCCGTCTCGACGCTGCGGCCATGCCAGACCGCCTCGCCGCGATAATGGGAGCGCTCGGTGCCGTGGCTGATGCCGGAGTAGAGATTCTCGACCTTCACATCCCTGGGACCGAGCGGCGGGTCAGCATATTCGCCCAGCTCCACCTGTCGGGGACCGACAAACAGGAGTTCCTTCGGCATAGTCGTTTAGGGAGCAAATCCGCACGTCAGGCCACCGTCGACGAGCAGATTGACGCCGGTGATGTACTTGGCCTCGTCCGACGCCAGGAACAGGGCCGCATAGGCGACATCCCAGGCATCCCCCATCTTTTTCATCGGGCACAGATTGTCGCGCTGGCGGATCATCTCTTCGACGCCCTCGTCAGAATAGGCGTCCTGGAGGCCCTGGGTTATGAATGGCGTGTTCATCAGACCCGGCAGAACACAGTTCGCGCGTATGCCCTTTTGCGCATACTGCATGGCGATGTTCTGCGTCAACTGGTTGATAGCGCCCTTGGAGGCGTTGTAGGAGACGCTCGGATAGCCGGTGTAACGTATGGCGGCGATGGAAGAGATGTTGACTATAGCGCCGCCCCCCTGCCTCTCCATATGCGGAATACAGTACTTGCAGGTCAGGTACATCCCCTTCACATTGACGTCCAGCAGCCGGTCCCAGTTTTCCTCGCTGATCTCGACCGGGCCGCCCACCTCGATGATCCCGACATTGTTATGCAGGATGTCGATGCGTCCGAAGGTCTCGATGCAGGCTTCAGCCATCTGCTCCACGGCCTGTGCATCGGTCACATCGGCCTCAAAGGTAGTACATTCTCCCCCTTCCTGCTCGATGATACCCTTTGTCTCACCGGCGGCATCCGGGTTGTAATCGACGAGAAAGACCTTTGCCCCTTCACGGGCATACAGAACCGCCGCCGCCTTGCCATTTCCCCAGCCGGGCCCCACAGAACCGGCCCCGGTCACGAGCGCAACTTTTCCTTTCACTCGATCAGTCATCAGTACCTCACATTTGCTTAGTTCTGTTCTCAGTTTATCCAATGTAAAAAGTTCGAAAAGTGCTTGCATTGGATATTCTATAGAGCGCTAGCATGTTTTGCATAAACGTTACTTCAAAGCAGGCGCGAAGTGCTTAACAGGTAAGCATTCTACAGGGGGTCATATACGAGAGAAACATCAGTGTTTTGCCGCCTCACTACAAGCCTGTTATTCGTCCTTTTTTGGGGGAAATGGCAGATCGTTCACCCCACAATGCTCTCACTACATTTAGATGTGTGTCCTTAATGTTGAGTACAGTTTCGGGTCGGCCGCGCCGCCTATTCGGTTTGTTGTCTATCACCTTTTCCGGGGATCTTACATCAACGTAATATTTGTCCTCTTATCGGTGGTTGTTGCTTCCTTAGATTTAATTCCATGCCGAATCTCGCCCATATAGACGGGAATAGTCGCTAGGCTTTTTGGAATTTGGGCTTGTAGGTTTCTTGGAACTGTAAGTGCTTGGCTCGTGGGATATATCCATCCACTTAGTGTCGTCTCGTCTTCCGTTTCTTAGTTCTTTCTCTCGTTTAGTTTGTGCCCTCTTTTTTCTTGTGCGCACCCTCTTTTCTGTATCAAGTCGTATCTGTTCTCTGTCAATGGTCGCCTGACTCTCTCTCAAGGGTGCCAGTTTTTCTTTATGAACTGCCTGATGTCCTGCAATACTTCGTGACCGCACCTTTTTGTTTGAACGAAACACTCCAAGTGCTACAGCAGATCCTACCACCAACACAACTGCAATTGCTATCAGTTCCATTGTGTTTCCCCTTTGGATGGATTTGTTAGTGATAGTCGAATCTTAGGTTTGCATTCACAAGGCTACTTGCTAGAAGGAATGCCAAACAGGGCGGGGGCAACATACTTGGGCGGCATGTCCAAATTTTTTACCATCTCTCCATTCTCTGCACCGTGTGGGCCATCTGCTCATTTGTGTTCGATGGGCGGTCATTATGTCGGCAACATTTGGGCTCTGTCAACTCTCAGATGTTACTTTGGTATAACCCCCTTCGAAAGGCAGTCTGGCCGAGGCCTTACTGCAAGACTGGCTAAATTGCAGATGGGCATACGGTGCTTGTAGAAATTGCCTTCTTCAAGAATAGTAAGTCGACAAGTGAGAGGGCAATGAAACAGAATCCTAGGCTTCTTGCCGAGTGTTGACCGAATCTACCACACGCGTTCACTCCGGTCAATCCTATTTTCTTGACATGACCTGCTGGTCCGGCTGTACCCTGGACAAGGTACGGCCGGCCGCGGCGTGTTATGACCGTAACTGATTCGAACAACTGCAGAGGGGCAAAGGTTGCTTCAAGTGGAGAGTTGAATATTGATGACTTCAGGCCTGGGAAGCTCTTTCAGGTATCCTCAGAGGCGCAGACGCGACAACATATCTGGAGTTTTCTCTCGGATCTAAATCCTCTTCGAGTAAGCGGAACTTTTCGTCTTAGTCCTCACCTCTGATCTTTGCCAATGCTTCTCGCGCTACGCTCGCCCAGGAATCTGGCAAGTTCTCGCTGAGCCACAGGTTCTTTTTCTCGGCTCGCCGCTCTTTGAACTCACCAAGTTGTCGCACCACGACTTCGGCCAGGCCGGGCCGGGCAGGATAGCGATCTGCAGCGACGTGTGTGGGTAACCTGTTCAAAAGATCAAGCAGGTGCTGACGGACCTCCTCCGAATCTGGTGAAGATATCCACACTTTGCGAACGTATCCTTTACTTTCATACTCGCTGCTGTCACTCAGCATGATCGGGCCAATCGGAATCGGGTCCCGCTGTGGCCTCCTGTGCGGATGATTGGCGCAGTAGGTCCAAAAGGGATTCTCGATCGGGACATCCCTGATCTCGCAGTAGGCTTCGACATCGGTGTCGCGAGCCCTGTTGTAACCCCTTTCACCGCGGTTCCTGCGGTTGAACCAGCAGGTCCCACAGCAGTCTGAGCCTCCATTTGGCATCTTGATCAGTTCCTCTCAAAAAGAAAAGGGCGAAAGCGTCTGACTCCCCGCCTTCGCCCCAATGCTGTTCAGAACAACTGCCGCCAGGATATTTACTCCTGATTCAACTCCGCGGTCACGTCCAACTGGGCGCCCACGATCAATGGCAGGAGCTCCTCTGCGAAGAGTGTCGAAATGTTTGGATCCGCCAGGATATTGGCGACATTTTCGGGAAGGAAAGGCGCCGCCAGGTCCAGCGTACGCAGGATGGAAGGCGAATCATAGTGAACGGTGAGGAGGACTTCGTCGTCGGCGACCACATTCAACTGGTTGGCCGAAGAAGACAGCTCCAACTCGGATACCTGCAGGCCATCATAGAGGATAGAGGCGATGTTTGCGGGCAGTGAAGGCAGATTGACTCCGTTCTCCTGGAACTTGCTTGCAGGCACGCCGCCGACAGAGGTGATTTCCGAACCGTCAAGCCTGAGGCCAACTGCAAGCACGGGCCGGTACTCGGCATCAATGTCGGGCGGTTCCATGCGCACGGCGGTTACGTCAAAAGCCGCCGGCACGTCTACGGCCGCGGCCCCATTTGCCGCGGGTATCGAAAGGGCGACACCGATATCGGTCTTCTGCAGGAATTCAATGCCGACGTCGAGCACGCCAGGCGGGACGGGAAGCAGTTCACCCACGACCCGCTGAACTGTCGCCATAGACTGTTCCGTCCAGGAGATGACCGGCAGATGGCCGCCATTCGAGGCCAGATAGAGGCTGGCGTCGATGATGTTCAGGTCGAGCCTCTGGATGCCGAGGGCCTGCATGTCGGTAATGAAGCGCGGCTGCAGAATCGATTGGTCTCCCAGTGGGATACCCATCAAAGCGAGCGAGCCGTCCGCCTTGACTTCGACTGGAAGTGAGTCCAGTTTGGTTGCGGGAGCCTCCTGACCCGCCAGGGCCAGCTGCACATCCAGGCCGGATGAGAGGACGGGAGGCAGATGCGGCAGATACTCGTTAATCGTGCCAATGAACGGGATGGTGTCGGAGAGCGAGGACACGACGACCAGGAGACGGTTGAGGGCCGCTTCGTCGTATTGCAGAGTCAGAAGGCTGCCGCCATCCCCCGCCAGGTCGATGCCGGCGGCGGAAGTAGTCAACTGAATGGAGTCCGATCCAACGCCGCCGACGATATTCATTACCAGCGGAGGCAGACTGACCGGCGGCAGCAGGCCGGCGAGATCAGCGAGTGAGAGCCCCAGCGCCGACTGAACAAAGCCATCCCTGTCGATGGCCGCGCCGATCTGCAGCGCGGGTTCCATCCCTTCCGGCGCCGCCGCGAAGTTGGTGGCCGCAACGTCGAAATCAGCGCTGAATGCCGCGGGATCGGCGCCAGGCAGATCCAAAGAGAGGCCGACATTGGTCTTGGCGAGCAGACTGCGCAGCACCGTCAAGCCGGCGTCTACCATCCCGGGCGCGACGCCCAAAAGGTCAACGGCGATGTCGCCGATGGTGTCGAGCGACGTATCCGTCCACAGAATGGATGGCAGCGGCTCCTGGTTGAGCGCCAAGTAGAGGCCGTCGGCTTGAATGCTCAGATCCAGCCGTTGCGCGTTCGTAGCACTGAGAATGTCAAGAATGTCCGCAGGCAGAAGGGGTCCTGTTCCCAGGGGAATGCCCCACGCCCCCAACGAGCCGTCGTCGCCTACACTGACCGGAATGGTTGGCAGCTGCGTTTCAGCAGCCGGTTCGCCGGTAAAGGAAACAATAATGTCCAGGTCCGCGCCCTGCAGCTTGGGAATGACTTCGCCGATCATGCCGCCCATCGATGGGTCGACAAAGGCGCTGACGATGGGCATGAGGTTGTTCAGGCGCTCGGAATCATAGGCGAGACCGGGCAGCGCGGTGCTGTCAAGTGCAAGATCGATGCCGTTCGGCTGCGTGGCAAGCGAGAACTGCTCCGCGCCCACCGCCGAAAGAATCTGCAGAGCCATGGGCGGGAGGGCCACCCCAAGCGACGCGCCCAGAGCCTGCTCGATCTCCGCCAAGGGGATTCCCTCGAAGGAGGCCTGACCGTCAGCATCGAAGGCCAGGCTGGCAAACTGAAGCGGCCCAATTGTCGTTTCGGCTGCGGTCTCTGTAGAAACCAATTCTTCGCCCTGCCAGCGGGGAATGTCCTGCCCGGCGGTGGGCAGAATGATGATTGCGCCCAAGCCAACCCGCCGCAAGAAGGACAGAGCGTCAGCCCCCTGTGCGGCGCCGGGAACATTGGCCAGAATGCGACTTACAAGGTCGGCAGATTCATCAGTCCATTTGAGATAGGGGAGAGGCTCGCCGTCTGCATGGAGAAAGACGCCGTGGTAACCGATCCGGACTTCCAGAACATCGACACCAGCGGCGGCGAACTGATCCAGCATTGGTTGCTGGAGAATCGGGCCTGTCGGGAAGCCAAGTGCAGTGCCATAGCCGTTGCCGTCGACTCTGATTGGAACGGACGGGAGGTTCAGCCAGGTAGAGCCGCCGTCACCGCCGCCATTGCAGGCGCCAAGTGCCAGGATAAAGACGAGGACAATAAGAAATTTACGGAGTAAGGCCGGCACGAGCCGCCTCCTTATGGGTGCGTAGCAATAAAAAGCAGATAGAAGGCTACGGCGCGCCCCGGGCGCGTCAGCCGATCACTGTTGGCATTGTTATAACACGATCAGTTCGGAAAGACAATGCCTAGAGTTGCACTCTGGTCTTACTTGAACAGAGGTTGTGCTTTATGCCCTGACGGCCCGCCGATTGACTCTTCGGGACGGTCGGTACTGAAGACGTGTCGGGCCCTGTCAAAGATTTCCTTACATCTTACAATAGGTATTGGGGAGACACAAAACTGACATTTGAGACACAGATAGACGCCCCGGCTTCAGAGTGAGGGCGAAAGAACAACTCTTTCCGTACTGAATGTGTACTAAACAGTGGTGGGGAAAGGGGAAGGGCAGGGGAAGGGC